>CAZXJE010000311.1:0-3863 GCA_964640835.1 uncultured Eubacteriales bacterium | reverse complement strand
CCCAAACGGTCCGTTCGGGGAACGGACCCTACATAAAAAGATATTGGTTTTATGTGTTTTCATTGCGTCATGGATGAGAACAACTGTCGAATATTCTCACCAGCTTGACTTATCCAAGTTAATAGGTATATAAGAAAAAACTGGAGTTTGGCCTGACCAATGGATTTTATTCGATGGTATAAGGAGACAGGATAATAATGAATGTTGCAGTTGTTTACAATAAGGACCATAGAGGGACCATAAATGTTTTCGGTATGCAGAACAAGGAGTGGTATCCCGAAGAGACCATTCAGAACGTCGTGCATGCATTAGAAGCCGGCGGCCACACCACAGAACTCATTCCTGCCGATCGTTTTTTACTGACAAAATTGAACAAATTCCTTCCTAAGCTTTCTAAGCGCAAGCCAAACGGTATCGTTTTGAATCTGGCTCTGGGGGTTCAGGGGAAGTGTCGCTATACGCATGTCCCCGCCGTTCTCGAGCTCGGCGGAATTCCCTACACGGGATCGAATCCGATGGGGCATACCCTTGCTCAAGATAAGGTCGTCGCCAAGCAGATTTTTATGGCTTCGAATTTACCGACACCCAATTATCGTGTGTTCATATCAGCAGAAATAAATGCGCCTTTTCTGAGGTTTCCCGTCATCGTCAAACCCAGGGGCGAGGCATCAAGTTTTGGGCTGAAGATCGTTCAAAATGAATTCTACCTGAAAGCGGCAGTTACTGAGATAATCGAGGAATACAAGCAGCCGGCAATCGCTGAGGAATTCATCGAGGGCCGAGAGGTCAATGTTAGCCTTTTAGGCAACAATCCAACCCAGGTTTTACCGGTGCTAGAACTGGTTTTGAATGAGGGTGCGAATGCTGTTTATGATCATGAGACAAAATTTAAAAAGACGCGGACCAAAAAAGTAAAAAAGATCTGTCCTGCTGATCTGCCAAAAGAGACTGCTGCATACATACAAAAACTGGCAGCACAGGCCTTTGATGTCTTAAATACTTATGATTTTGGCAGGGTGGACTTCAGGTTGGATCAATACAATCAGCCCTATATCCTGGAAATGAACTCAATGGCCAGCATTAATCCAACCTCTTCATTTGTCAAGGCCGCCACCAAGGCGGGTTATTCCTATGATCAGCTTATCAACCGGATTGTCGAGGTCGCTGTCCAACGCTATGCCAGAGAAGAGCCTGATTTTTTCGGTACTACAAACAATTCTTTTCATAAATAGAATCTTCAGGGCTAATATATAGAATATTCTGAACAAATCTCTCTCAGGGAGGAGAATATGTCAGTCGTTAAAGAACCTGGCTCTCCTATGTATGTGCCGGAGGAAAACAGGAAGATCGCGCGCGAGCGTGCCCGCAAACACACAGAGATGATCGCCGATTATTTGCAGCTACGGGATAAAATCCCAACGGGATTCAACCAGTGGAATAAGATCCAAGAGCGGAGACAGCACATCCAGAAAATCCTCGGGGGCACAAATGAGGATTGGGCAAATTACAAGTGGCATTATCAAAATGCCATCTGCAACACCGGTCAACTGAAACGCATCCTCGATCTAACTGGGGAAGAAGTCAAAGGCATTGAAAAAACAGCCACGCAGTACAGATGGCAGGTTTCGCCCTATTATGCGAGTCTCATAGACCCGGAGGACCGCAATTGCCCCATCTTCAAACAATCGGTCCCGACGGTCGTCGAATACCTGGATCAAGAGGAAATGAAGGATCCCTATGCGCTTGTTTATAATTCCCCGGCTCCTCTCATCACACGCCTTTATCCCGACCGCCTGATCATCAATGTCACCAATATGTGCGCCATGTTTTGCCGCCACTGTCTGAGAAAAAAAGACATTTCCTTCAAAGATATGATCTATCCCCGTGAAGATATTGAATCTGCTTTGACTTATATTGCCAAATCCCCAGAGATCCGTGATGTGCTCATCACCGGAGGAGATGCCCTGGTGCTATCGGACGAGAGCATCGATTGGATTCTGACGGAGTTGGAGAAAATTTCTCATGTGGAGATCAAGAGGCTCGGTACCCGTATGCTGGCCACTCTCCCGCAAAGGGTGACTCCTGAGCTTTGTGGGATCCTCAAGCGTCATAAACCGCTATACATCAATACGCAATTCAACCATCCAATGGAGATCAATCCGGAATCCGAGAGAGCTGTGGATATGCTGATCGAGGCAGGTGTTCTGGTTGGCAACCAATCGGTGCTCCTTAAAGGTATCAATAATGACAAGAACGTCATGAAAAAGTTGATCCATGAGTTGCTACGGATACGTGTGCGTCCCTACTATATTTTTAACTGCAAGAAACTGCAGGGTATCCAGCACTTCCGCGCTCCTGTGGGCGATGGCTTGAATATCATGGAAAACCTGAGGGGCTATTCCTCGGGTTTGGGCGTTCCCACGTTTATCATCACAGCGCCCGAGGGAAAGGGAAAGACGCCCATGGCTCCCACGTACCTCATCAACCATAACCGCAACGGCAAGCTGCTCTTCCGGACATGGGCCGGGGAGGTCTGCGAGTATGAGGACGAGGGTTTGTAGATCCTTATCCAGAGGATCACATTAAGGTTTTAGACATGAAAGAGAAGGTCACAGCGCTGATCAACGCGTGGGAAGAAGAGCAGCTTGATTTTTTGATCTCCCTCTGCGAACAGAATTCGTACACATTCAACAAGCGGGGCACCGACCGTGTGTCGGCATTGATTCTGGATAGATTGGAAAACGTGTTCCCAATCCACAAAGTCGTTGAACAAGAGGCGGTGGGAAACCACCACATCCTGAAGACTCAAAATTCAGGAAAGGCCCTTTACCTCCTTGGCCACACAGATACAGTCTTTCCTCAAGATCATCCCTTCCAAACCTGCCTAAGAGAAGGGGAATGGCTGATCGGTCCTGGGACGGCCGACATGAAGGGGGGGCTTGCTGTTGTGGTTTATGCGCTCAAAGCCTTGATGCAAACGGGTGCTCTTGAGTCCATGAATGTGGCCATGATTCTCGGTAGTGATGAGGAAAACGGGTCTGCCACCTCGCAAACGATCTATGTAGAGGAGCGGAAAAACGCTTGCATCTGCCTTGTGGGAGAATGCGCCGGCGAAAATGGGGAGATTGTGGCCTCCCGAAACGGAAAAGCTGGCGGCTGTTTAGAGTGCTTCGGTCTGGACCGTCATGTGGGATCTGCAACTGAAGAAAAAACGAGCGCCATCCTGGAAATTGCCCACAAAGTGATTGCTTTTGAATCTCTGAATGATAAATTTCCAGGAGTCCGTGTCAATGTGGGTTGGATCGAAGGGGGATTAGGGCCTGGCACGATCCCCGGCCGAGCCTCATTTCTTTTTGACCTGCGATGGGAAAAAGAAGAGTACCATTCGGTGCTGCTCGAGAGGATCCGGGAGATCGTGTCCCAATGCCAAAATCCACAGAGCTCATGTCATCTGAGTCTCCTCAATTTCCGGCCATCAATGCCCCTTAATGAAAAAACTGAAAAACTGATAGCCTGCTTACGAACTGTCGCTGAAGCATTGGGGCAGGAATTCTCCACGGAGCACCGACGGGGAACTTCAGATGGGAATTACTTTGGTGCTGGGATTGTACCCACTTTAGATGGTTTTGGCCCTGTTGGCATCAAAGACCATACACCTGATGAGCGCATCCTCATATCAAGCCTTAAAGAGCGCACAGCTCTCCTGGCCCTTTTTATGATCGATCTGCAATCCTCAAATTTCTTTTCTTAGCCTGAATTATTCATAAAAAATGTCGATACTCATTACAACTGATACAATTACAATAATTTACTTTATTCTTCCAGCAAACCAATCTGACAATTCCGTTTTCATAGGCCTCATT
>CAZXJE010000310.1:456-3906 GCA_964640835.1 uncultured Eubacteriales bacterium | reverse complement strand
TGGAAGTGTTGGGAGCTATGGGACTTCGCGATGTCCGGCGGTTGCGAGGCGAGACCGGCCGTGCTATTTTTGCAAATGAGGAGCGAAAAAATTTCGCCGAACGGCTGAAGAGTATGCCAGAAAGTTCCTCTCCAGCCAGCTCGACGAATCCGATCAATAACGATTCCAATAAGACAAATGCCAACGGGATAAATGAGGGCGAACCTCTCCCTCATTTAAAAGCAAAGCTGATTCCCGACAGGTTCAGCATTAAACAAGGAGAATGGCGAGTTGTTGTGGATCGCGCACTTTGTACAAATTGCACTCTCTGTGCAGTGAGCTGCAAATATGATGTTCACCGGCGGATTGATGGTAAAATCAGGTTGGATGAACCGATCCACAGCCGATGCATCGGCATCTCGTGCAAAGACAACGACTGGTGCTGTGTCAATGTCTGTCCCTGGGATGCCATAGAGATCGTCAAAGACCCAGTGGATTCGGTCCTTGGTGATCCTCGCTGGACGCCTTCTCTTCTGCGTGAAACATATCGAATCGCAAGGAGTGGTTCTCCTGTACAGTTATCGCCTGAAGAACAGACCGGTGGATCCGGGGGTGGGTTTGATAAAATGCTTTTGTCCGCAACATTACCTCAGGTAAAGCAGGCTGAAGGGCCCATTGACTTAACCATCCCGCTGAATAGAAGGGAAACAGGTCCAAAGGTGAGCCTCTCTCTCCCGGTTTACGGAGGAGGAATGTCTTACGGATCGATTTCCCTCAATGTCATGTTGGGACGTGCAATGGCAGCCAAAGAGATTGGGACTTTTACGTGCACTGGTGAAGGCGGTTATCCGGACGAGTTAATTCCCTATTCGGATTCTATTATCACGCAGGTCGCAACAGGGCTGTTTGGCATCCGCGAGGAGACCATCCACAGGGCCCGTATGATTGAATTCAAGTATGCCCAGGGAGCAAAGCCGGGATTGGGAGGACATTTACTGGGAGAAAAGAATACGCCAGAAGTGGCATCGATGCGCGAGGCAATCCCCGGAACGAACCTGTTTTCGCCATTTCCGTTTCACAGTGTTTATTCGGTAGAAGATCATAAAAAACATGTGGATTGGATCCGTTCCATACATCCTGATGTGCTTATCTCAGTAAAAGTCTCAACGCCATCGGATGTGGATATGGTTGCAGTAGGAAGCTATTATGCCGGAGCAAATGTCATCCACTTGGACGGGGCGTATGGCGGCACTGGGGCGGCACCGGACATCGCCAAGAAAAATATCGCCATGCCGATCGAATATGCAACAGCAAAGGCCCACGAGTTTTTGGTCAGTGAAGGTATCCGGGACGAGGTTGTACTGATCGCGAGCGGTGGCATCCGCACCGCAGAAGACGTGCTTAAGACGATCGCCCTGGGTGCGGACGGGGTTGTCATCGGCACGGCGGAATTGGTGGCAATAGACTGCGTACGGTGCGGAAACTGTGAGCGGGATAGAGGCTGCCCTATCGGTATTGCCACCACAGATCCGGATTTGGCGCCGCAAATGACCGCGGATTGGATCAAAGACAGGATCTGTAACCTGTATAAAAGCTGGGCTATCACTATGGAAAAGCGGTTGCGTAATCTCGGGATGAATAATATCCGTCAGTTGCGGGGTCGCTGGGATCTCTTGAGTTTTCTGCCGGATTCCGGGACATTTGGACGAAAAACCTCGGAAAATTGTCATAAGACGTGACTGAGAAATGGAAAAGAACACAGCAGAAAGAGTGATATAGACATGGCCATTAAAGACAACACCGAAAAGATCGCAGAGGCGATTTTCCGGTCCCGCCAGAACATGGTCAGGGGAAGATCCCTTGAGAAAAAGCATTCTCTGGAGGGAGGATGCGGCGTCATCGGCATCATCGGCAGTGAAAAACTGGAAGGCAATTGCATCATCCGCCCCTGTGAACAGATGCGAAACAGGGGAAACGGCAAGGGGGGTGGCGTGGCGGCCGTCGGGTTATTCGATGAGTATAAGGAGTTTTATGCCCTGCATATATCATACCTTGATGAAGACGCAAGGGGGCCTGTCGAAAAAGAATTCGTAGAATCTGTTTTTGATGTTGCTCATGCCGAAAGACAGGCGAGCTTGGATGACTATCGCGAAACCGGACTGGAGGTCAAGCCACCTCTTGTCTGGCGTTATTTTGTGCGTGTCAAACCTGAGAGGCTGGAATCTTTCGCCGAGGAAAACAAGATCGCAGAGGGAAAAGATTCGGAGAAAACAGCCGCAGAGGACGAATTTGTTTTTCAGAACAGTTTCCGCCTGAATGCCAAATATTATGAGAACCGCAAAGACCCCCTGGCTTTTGTCCTTTCCCATGGCCGGGATCTTTTGATCCTGAAGGGGGTCGGGTATGCTGAAGAAATCGCCCGGTTTTACCGCCTGGAAGAAACAAAAGCACATCTCTGGATCGGGCATCAGAGGTATCCGACTAGGGGACGTGTCTGGCATCCAGGGGGGGCGCATCCTTTTGTAGGCTTGAATGAAGCGCTTGTCCACAATGGGGATTTCGCTAATTACCATTCTGTGTGTGAGTATCTGCGTCAATGGGGGATCGTGCCGCAGTTCATCACGGACACAGAGGTATCTGTCCTGTTGTTTGACCTGTATTCAAGAGTGCTGGGATATCCTCTCGAATTCGTGATCGAAGCCTTGGCTCCTACGCCGGAGGGAGACTTTGAACGCCTCACAAAGCAACGGCAGCGGATATTCCGGGCCATCCAGTCTGCCCATTTGCACGGCTCGCCCGACGGTCCCTGGTTTTTTATCGTGGCTCGCGCTGAGGCCGGAACGGGTGCACCTCAGCTGATCGGGATCACAGATGTGTCCATGCTGAGGCCGCAAGTTTTCAGTTTGCGCGAGGGCGACAAAAGCTACGGAGCTATCGCCAGTGAAAAGCAGGCTCTCGACGCTTTTTTTGAGGAGATCGCCTCCAAAGATCCCTCCGTGCCTCCGATGGCAGATAAATACTGGGCGGCCCGCGGGGGGAGTTGCACGGACGGAGGCGCCTTTGTCTACACGCTGAAAAATGAAAACGGCAAATTTTTCCTCGATGTCCGTGATAAATTCGGCAATCGGATCAGCGGAAACAGCCATCCGCGAGGCCGTAAGGAGCTTCGCACACCGGCCATCGACATCAACTGTCGCATGGACAGTAAAGGTAAGAAGCAGTCCACACCCCCTTCACTCGCTCCAAAGCAGAACCCGGGGGATCTGGAAAATGGGATTCGCGATGAATCGATGGCGACTCCTCAGGATCCGTTTCAGGGACTTATATCGGAACTGATAAAAGCCCTTCAGGATAACCGGTATGAAGAGTACCAGAACGGAGCAAAAAAGCTGGTAAAAGATGAGGGAAAGATAGAGGCACTCCGTAAACTCACATTTCTTCGTGATAGACGGTGGGATCCGGGAGAGGGGC
>CAZXJE010000310.1:0-446 GCA_964640835.1 uncultured Eubacteriales bacterium | reverse complement strand
GGGCAGCGGGCTTTCCAGCTGGCAGCCATAGAGAACTCGATTCACGCGATCTTGGACTCTGTTCCTTCACCAGGAAATGTTGACGAAAATCGAATGATCAGATTGGACGCAGGCATCGCCTGGGAAAAAGTGATTCCTTCTCCCAAAAGTTCTTCCGATACGATCGTTATCGACGCGGAAAAGTTTCCCAACGACGGTCCTGAGGCCACATCCAGAGTGATCGCCGAAGCCCATACCTATGGCTGGAGGAATTTTATCGTTTACCTCTGCCGGGGTGACCGGTTCATCGGATGTGGGCTCGGTCCAAACACCGAAAACGTCCGTATCGATGTGTACGGCTCGAGCGGTGATTATTTAGGAAGTGGGATGGATGGGGCCCAACTCTATGTTCATGGCGATGCACAGGATCAGGTGGGCCAGATCCTCAAATCGGGCCGCATCGTGAT
>CAZXJE010000309.1:0-3934 GCA_964640835.1 uncultured Eubacteriales bacterium | reverse complement strand
GGGTCAGGCGACCCGTCCCAAGCTTCACTTTGCGCGCTTCCTTGGGATGCATGAGGATCACAAAACGAGAGTGTGTGTTAAAGGCTTTGATATCTGAACAAAGACAGTTTTTTGTGGGCCGGAAACACCGGTAACAGACTTGACGGAAGATCGGCTCATTTTCTTTGTCGGTGTTTTTAGATGGGAATCCCGGGGGGTGCATTTTCTCTCATTCTAAAAGAAACATGGCTTTATATCAAATTGCTGCATCCAGTCGAAAGCATTGACAACGGATTCTGTATTTTTAATAATGTGTAGTCTTCCAAAAAAAGGAGCAAGGAGCGGAACTATGAAAAATTCTAAAACTTACGTCATATTCAGGCGGCTGTCCTTTTTAACTGGTCTTTTATTAATTTTGGGTTTGATCCTGATCTCTGCCCAAAAGCCGCAGGCGCGGCCCCTGGATTGGGAGGGACCGGATTCCTGTACGAGCATCATGGTAGGACGGCTTGCATCCACAGACGGGTCGGTCATGACAGCGCATTCTTGCGACGGCAATTACCGGACGTGGGTGAACATTGTGCCCTCGAGGAAGAATCCTAAGGGCTCGAAAACAAAGATCTACCACGGCATCCTGCACAACGAGACGCCTTGGGATATGCGGAATGTGACTGTGGCTGGAGAGATCCCCCAGGTGGAGGCGACCTATGCTTACTTGAACACAGCCTACCCCTGCATGAACGAAAAACAATTGGCTATCGGTGAGACAACTTTTGGCGGACGTAGGGAGCTTTACAACACCGAAGGATTATTCCTGATCGAAAATCTTCAAAGGATCGTCCTGGAGCGATGCACAACCGCCCGAGAAGCGATCAAGCTCATCGGAAAGCTCGTTAAAGAATACGGGTATTGCGACCGGGGCGAATGCCTCACCTTTGCCGACCCGAAGGAAGTCTGGCAGTTCGAGATCATGGGTGCAGGGCCCTTGGAGATTGGCGCTGTGTGGGCAGCGCAACGGATTCATGACGACCACGTCGGCATCTCCGCGAATATACCAAGGATAGGTGAGCTCGACCTCGAAAATCCCGATTATTACATGGCCTCTGATAATGTGTATTCTCTCGCCGAGGAAATGGGCTGGTGGGATCCCAACAGCGGAGAGACTTTCATATTCTGGAAAGCCTACAGCGGCCGCAGACCTTTTTCGCATAGAGAGTATTTTGTACTCAGTCGGATGGCTCCCTCTCTCAACCTGGACATGAATGCCAAAGAGCTTCCTTTTTCCGTGAAACCGGATAAAAAGGTCTCTATCAGGGATATGATGGCTTTTTACCGGCAGGCCTATGAGGGGACTGATATGGACATGACCGCTAACCTAATGGTCAAGAAGCCCAGGAGTGATGAGATGGTCAAGAGCCCTGCAGCCAATCCCTGGATGTCCCGGGACATGATGACTTTGCTCAACACCATAAAACCTGGCGTTGTTCAGCGCTTCCGGACGATCTCCATATCTGCTTGCTCCTATTCGCATATCATCCAGTGTAGAGATTGGTTGCCTGCGCCCATCGGTGGTGTTGCTTGGTTCTCGTTCGACAATCCCGGTCAGAGTCCGCGAATTCCGATATTTTCGGGGACGACCGAGCTTCCTCCCAGCTTCGAGCGCTGTGGCCAGCACAGATTCCGGATGGACTCGGCCGCCTGGGCTTTCAGGCGAGCGAACCGGCTGGCCACAGTGAGATGGGGACAGGCCAGGTCTTATATCGAAGAATCAGTCAAAGAGTTTGAGGACAAAGCGTTTGTTGACCTTCCGGACGTTGAAAAGAAAGCTTTGGAATTATACAAGAGCGAAGGCTCCAATCCGGATTCCCAGGCGCTCCGGCGGTATCTGACCAAGTACACTAACGACTTTGCCCGTGCCACGATCCATAAATGGCTCGAGCTGGGCGATCACTTCTGGACCATGTTCGCCCGCGGCTTCTAATAAATGGGGACAGGCTACTTTTTCCAGAGGTAATTAAAAAAGTAGCCTGTCCCCTTTTTTTATGTAGGAATCGTTTTCCAAACGGTCCGTTCGGGGAATGGACCCTACACAACAGAGTGACCGTTTGGGAAACGGTCCCTACAACCATCGCCTCTTCCTTACTACTCATTCAAATTTGTGCTGAAAAATGCAATTTTTTGGAATAAATTGAATAAGAACAGAGTCTAACCAATTGAAACAGGAACACTGAGATGAAAATAATCGAAAGGAGGAAACAATGAAAAAAACACTGACGGTATTTGCAATATTTGCAGTAATTGTCTTGTTCACTGTTGATGGTTTTTCACAACCTTTTCAGGGAAGGAGAGGGAACAGAGATCGCATGAATAAGTCCCCGTCCCGGATACTCAGAGTGCTCAAAGCCAATCAAAAAAACCTCAAGATCACAGATGCCCAACTCAAGGCCATCGAAGATCTGGCGTATTCATTCGAAAAAAAAATGATCGATGCGAGAAGCGAAGGGAGCAAGCAGCGATTGGAGTTACGGAAACTTATGCAGGACCGGGGGAATTTCGATTATTCAAAATTGAAGGAAGCGCTTTCTAGTGCTTCCGCGCACAGGCAGGATATGATGATTGACGGATTGAAACTGAAAGACGAGATAGATAATATGCTTACACCAGAACAGAAAGAAGCCTTGAAGTCCATGCGGCAGGAGAGATTCAAAGATAGAAGAGATGCCCTTGGAAGAGGCGCTGGCAGAGAAAGAATGCAAAGACCTCCTTTGAATAGACGACAGATAAAAAGAGATTTCTAAGAATCCCAATCCCATAGGGTCAGCCTTGATTCACACACATCTCAGGGTTGACCCTTCTTGTTTATCCCTTTTCAAAGTGTTAAAAGAATAAATGAGTCAACGTGAATTATAAACACTAAACTGCTAGAATAATAAGTGATAGAAATAACCTGATTTATTCACGAGTTGAGATTGCTGCAAAGGCGAGGCAGTGGCCCACGAAGCTGTAGTGAACTACCGCGAGTGGGTTACAACGAAGGCTTTGTTGTGATATCGGCTCGCCCGAAGGGTAAAAAATTTCGATTACAAATAATAATCACAATGGAAATGCTGTGCCCAAATGAGTATTCCGAAAAACAATGCAACATTTTGATATTGCGTTTGTCATGAGAAGTATCGAAATTTTTATGAATAATTCAGGTCAATAAGGAGTAAGAATGAATTATCAAACCAAAATAAAAGCCCATTCTTTGAATATCAAACAGTCCCTCATCGCGTGTGCCATAGCAATTTTAGTGATGTGCACTGTTGGATGTGATGAGCAAGAGCTCAACTCCAACTGGCGTGATCGCGAGATCATCATCGATGCAAAAAGCGATGAATGGCTGAATACACTGTATTATTTTGAAAGCGAGATGCTGTCTATCGGTTTTTTTAATGATGAGAATCATCTTTACGTCTGCATGCTTGCTGAGCATCCGATGCTTCAAGCACAGGTGGTGAGTCAGGGTTTTACGCTCTGGTTTGACCCTGCGGGCGGCAAGGAAAAAGCCTTCGGCATTAAATTTCCCATCGGCATGCAGGGAGTGCGCGAACAGATGGATTTCATGCGTACGCAAGAAAGCGAGTTAAACCGAGAAAAAATGCGGGAGGCATTTGAGCAATCTCTCACCGATTTGGATATCCTTGGACCCGGCGGAGCGAAACAACGGATTTCAGTGGAAGAGGCGAAGGGCATAGAGATCAAAGTGAGGAATGAGACGGGATTGTTCGTTTATGAACTAAGGATACCTCTCCAATCCGATGAAGAGCATCCCTATGCTGTGGGAGCCAACGCTGGGACTTCGGTCGGCGTCGGCCTTGAAATCCCTGAAATAGACAAGGATGAGATGAAAAGAGCGATAGAAGAGAGGATGGGCGGTGCATCAGGTCGGCCCCCCAGTGGCGGCGGTATGGGT
>CAZXJE010000308.1:1738-3945 GCA_964640835.1 uncultured Eubacteriales bacterium | reverse complement strand
GAAGAGGAGATTCCGCCCAAGCAGGTGGTGCACAGCCTGGACAAACAAGAGGGCAAGGTTCTCCTTCCGGACCCCAATTCGGGATGGCCGGTGGCTCGGGAATGCAGAGGTCCGCAAGAAAAGATGTCGGCCGGGTCTGGATAGAGGATGAACGTGGAAATCTCAAACCCGTCATGATCAGAATTGGTGTCACTGACAACACATTCACCGAAGTTATCAGAGGAGAGTTGGAAGAAGGGCAAGAGGTCATCACAGGAGAAGACAAAGGCGATGAAGGAAGTGACGCGAACTCCAACGATGCGATGAGGCGAGGCATGTTCATGATGCGGCGGTAATTCGCCGCTGCCGGCAGATCGTCATTATCAAAGAAAAAAACAGCGAATCGGACAATCAAAATGGATAACAACAATCTCATACAACTGGAACATGTATCACGCATCTATCAGATGGGTGACTCTGAAGTCAGAGCGCTAAAGGGAATCTCTTGCGCCATAAAACACGGGGACTTATTGGCCGTAATGGGGCCATCCGGCTCCGGCAAATCCACGCTGATGAACATCATCGGCTGTCTGGATAAGCCTTCGGACGGGAAATACTACCTGGAAGGCCAGGAAATATCGACCTTTAACAAGAACGAACTGGCTCGGACAAGGAATAGAAATATCGGGTTTGTCTTCCAGAACTTCAACCTCCTCTCGAGGACAACAGCCCTGGAAAACACAGAACTCCCTCTTCTGTATTCAGATGTTCCCAGCAAAAAATCAAGAGAAATGGCCATGAAGGCATTGGATATGGTCGGCTTGAAAGGCCGTGAGCTTCACAAAACAAACCAGATCTCCGGAGGAGAGATGCAGAGAGTGGCCATCGCCAGGGCGCTTGTTAACAATCCTTCCCTGATACTGGCTGATGAGCCCACGGGTAATTTGGATACAAAAACAGGACTAGAGATCATGGAGATCTTTACGAGTCTCCATAAAGAAAGGGGGATCACCATTATTCTTGTGACGCACGACCCTGAAGTTGCAGAGATTGCCCACAGAAGAGTCTACCTAAGAGACGGTGAAATCGAGCGAGAGGAGAGGAACTAAAATGAACATCACAAAAACAGCGAAGATCTCGCTCATGGCCCTCAACCGCAACAAAATGCGCTCTTTCCTCACAGCGCTGGGCATCATCATCGGCGTCGGGGCAGTGATTGCCATGGTCAGTATCGGCCAGGGAGCCAAAGCCGAAGTCGAACAGAGGTTCACCGAGATGGGAACAAACCTCCTCTTTGTCAGGCCCGGCAGCATGTCTTTTCGCGGCCGTTCTGGCGGAGGGGGGAGTTATACAACCCTGAAGGATTCGGATGCAAAGGCGATCCTCGAGAATTGTGATGCTGTTCAGTACGTCTCTGCGAATGTGAGCACGAGAGCACAGATCGTTTTCGGTAATAAAAATTGGAACTCTTCGATTAATGGCGTGGGCGATAAATATCCACAAATCCGAAACTGGGACGTCGAATATGGTGTTTTCTTCGATGAGAACCAGGTGAGAACCGGCCAGAAAGTCTGTGTGTTGGGGAGTGAGGTCACCGAGAATCTTTTTGAGGGAGCTGACCCCATCGGACAGATCATTCGTCTCAACAAGATCCCCTTTCGTGTGCTCGGAATTTTGGAAGAGAAGGGCGAGGCGGGCGGATTCGGCAGCAGAGACGATATGATTGCTGTGCCCTACACAACAGCCAAAAGCCGCCTCTTGAATATTGACTACATCCAGTCCATCGATGTCTCCGCCGTCTCTGCGGAGAGGACAAACGAGGCAACGGCACAGATCGAAGAGATCCTCCGATTACGGCATAAAATCGCACCTGGGGCAGAGGATGACTTCAACGTCCGGAACATGGCGGACATCGCCGAAGGGGCATCAGAAGCCACACAGATCCTGACAATACTCCTGGGAGGGATCGCCTCCATATCCCTTCTTGTCGGCGGCATCGGCATCATGAACATCATGCTCGTTTCTGTCACTGAGCGGATCCGGGAGATCGGCATCCGGATGTCGGTCGGAGCTCGAGAGAAAGATATCCTTCTCCAATTCCTGACCGAAGCGGTTGTCTTGAGTGTCCTTGGTGGTGTTCTGGGAATTTGTCTCGGACTGGGGAGTTCGAGCCTGATCTCCAAGTTTGCCGGGATGAAGACACTGGTTTCGATCGGGTCGATCGCTCT
>CAZXJE010000308.1:0-1638 GCA_964640835.1 uncultured Eubacteriales bacterium | reverse complement strand
TGTTTGGCCAACAGGAAGAGCCAAACATCTCTCTTTCTCTCACAGACTGCATCGCCAAAGCCATGGAAAATAACCTCGGACTGGCTGTCGCTGTTTTAACTCCGCAACTGAGAGATATCAGTGTGTCCCAGGCCAAGGAAAAATATCTGCCTGTTTTTAACTTTAGTTTTAATCGAAGAGACACGCAACAAGCCTCTTACTCCTTCCTCGATGCCGCAGATGTTCTCACGTCTGTCAGTGAGTCATATACTGGGCAATTGCAGCAAAACATTCCGGGTGGTGGAAACTTCACACTCACACTCGATACATCTAAATACGACACGAACAGAGCAGGAACGACGATCAATCCCAGTTACCGCAGCACACTGACATTCAATTTCACCCAGCCGTTGATCAGGAACTTTGGCCTGACGGCCTCCAACAGAGACATCATCATCGCTCAGACAAACCTCACGATCTCAGAGAAAGACCTGAAACGATCTTTGCAAGATACCGTGTACAGCGTGGAACAGGCATACTGGAACATGGTCTTCTCCATTGAAAACCTGAAAGTGTCCCAGCAGTCCTTAAAATTGGCTCAAGATCTGCTGGAGAAGAATCGGCGGGGAGTCGAGGTGGGGACGCTGGCTCCGATCGAGATCATAAACGCCGAAGCACAGGTCGCCCAAAGAGAGGCAGACATCCTGGCCGCAGAAGCCGAGGTCAGGAACAATGAAGACAGGCTCAAGCAGGTGATTAACCTTTCGTCGGACACAAAAAATTCGGATTTTCTCCAAATCAATCCTACAGAAGAACCTAACTTTACAAAAATGGACATCAGCCTGGAAGAGGCCCTGACTACCGCTTTGCAAAACCGGCCGGACCTGGAATCCACCCGGTTGGGAATCCAGAATTACGAGCTCAACATGAGTTATACCAAGAATCAATTGCTCCCGGCATTGAACCTAAATGCATCTTATTGGAGTCCTGGCGTCTCGGGTAATCAGCTAATCCTTGACCCCAGCAATCCTTTCGGGCCTCCTATCGGCTCGATCCCCGGAGGCCGATCGGAGGCATTCCAGGACGTATTTGGTTTCAATTACAAAAACTGGCAAGTGGGCCTTACCCTGGACTTTCCGCTTAACACGCTTGTTTCCCGCGCAGCCTATGCCCAGGCCAGAGTCGATCTGGAACAGGCTCATCTGCGGCTCAAAGAACAGGAGCAGCAGATCTACACAGACCTGAAGATCGCCGTCAGGGCTGTGGAAACCAATTTTAAACGGATCCAGGCGCTCAGGGTCGCCAGGGAATTGGCACAGAGACAGCTGGAAGCCGAGGAAGAAAAACTCAAAGTCGGGCTCTCCACGAATTATTTCGTGCTTCAGTACCAACGAGATCTGGCAACCGCACGGTCCCAGGAAATCCGCGCTATCATCGATTACATCCTCTCGGTTGCAGTCTTAAACAGGGATATGGGCGTAAGCCTCGACGAGAAGAACATCCAGGTTTCCGGATTGTGGAATAAATAAGAGAAACTTCTTTTCTTTTAATAACCTGGATTATTCACGATCTGACCCGCCCCACCCTAACATTAAGGTCGCAGCGGCGAGGCAGTGGCCCATGAAGCTGTAGTGAACTACCGCGAGCCGACCCAACCTA
>CAZXJE010000307.1:0-4025 GCA_964640835.1 uncultured Eubacteriales bacterium | reverse complement strand
TAGTGAACTACCGCGAGTGGGCTACAACGAAGACTTTGTAGTGAGATCAGCGGGTAGGTTGGGTCGGCGCCCAAAGGGTAAAAAATGTCGATTATAAATAGTGAGGATAGCGAAAACGGAATTGTAAGAGTGGATTGCTGGAAGAATAAAGCAAATAATGGATATTGTTTCAGTTGTAACAAGTATCGATATTTTTTATGAATAATTCAGGTTATTGAACGTGACAAGGATAAACCGATGAGGAAATAAGGTTGTAATATGGAGCACATTGGCCGCTATCTCAGCGATATTTACTTTGGTAAAAAAAGAGGACAACTCACTTTCCGGTACCAGAACATCCAAAAATACCTCTATTTCCAGGATGGTAATCTCGTCTTTACCAAAACGAACCAACAAGCCGAACTGTTGGGAGAGGTCTTATACAGGTTGGGGAAACTCTCTCAGGAGTCCTTTCAGAACATCGAAGAGTATATCGAGCCCATGGAGATCATTGGTCAAGTCTTGGTCAAGCGCGGGCTTCTAACGAAGGAAGATCTTCTGGATGGTCTCACCTATCAAATGAGAGAGGTCACCCTGAATATTTTTCCGATATTTCACGGCGCTTTCAAATTCCAAGACAGAGATGAGGTGAGCAGCGAGGACCTGGATACAAAAATCGGAATCCCTTCCCTTATTGCGGATGGGATCCGACGGATGAAGTTCGACGCCAACCTAGAAAGATATTTGAAAGCGCAGACGATATCACCCAGGGACAAAGGCCTTGCCCTTCAGCTCACTGAGGAGGAAAAGGGAGTCCTGAGCAGGATTAAACCGGATTCTAATCCTGCTGATATTTTAAAATTTTCGGGATTAAACCCTGAATTCTTCTGGAAAAGCCTCTATCTCTTTTCTTGTCTAAATTTGATCAGGCTGAGCCATGAGGAAAATGTCTTTGAGGCCAAAGAAAAGCCTGCAGCAAAGCCGGTTGGGAAGGAGCAAGCAGAAAAACTCCAGGACGTTGAAGAATTCCAGCAGAAACTGTCCACGATGAGTTTCTATCAAATATTGGATGTCTCCACTTCGGCATCCGCGGCTGAAATCAAAAAAGCGTATTTTGGATTAGCCAGAAAATTCCACCCTGACCTGTTCGATCGGGATATTCCCGCACAAAAAAAAGAGATGATCGATGCAGTTTTTGACCAGATCACCAAGGCCTATCAGACCTTGAGTGATGAAGAGAAAAGAGAGGATTATGATAAGGAACTTGCTGAGGAAGCGGTGGATGACAAGCGGGGAGTCGCCAAGAAAGCAGAAATAAAATTTCGTCAGGCCAAAACACTGTATAACCAAGCTCGCTATGAAGAGGCTATGGCCTATTTGGATGAAGCGATAAGGCTGGATGAACACAAATCTGCCCATTTTTTATTGCTTGCCATGGTCGAGACAAAAATCCCGACATACATAAGAAAAGCTGAGGCGCATTTTATAAAGGCCATAAACCTGGAGCCGTGGGGTCCTGATGGTTACCTGGGATTAGGGTTGATGTACAAAAATGAGGATTTGAAAATCAAAGCTGCCCACCAGTTCAACAAAGCCCTTAAAGTTGACCCCGGTAATCCTGCGGCTTTGAAAGAATTGAAGGAGCTTGATAAGTCCAAATCAAAGGGTGGATTCAAAGACATCAAAGACCTGAAAGACCTTAAAGACTTTCTGTCTTTTGATGTGAAGAGGCTCAAAAGCATCTTCCCGACGGATATTTTCGGGAAGAAAAAGAAGAAGTAAATCCTCGGTTCAGATATTTATTAGCATCAAGAAATCTGTCTCGTTCAGAACACGCACTCCTAGCTTTTGGGCTTTTTCGAGTTTTGACCCCGGGTCATCTCCCGCAATGACGTAATCCGTTTTTCGGCTCACGGTCGATGTGACGGTTCCCCCCCGTTGTTCGATCTCTTTTCTCGCCTCTTTGCGGTTGAATTTTGTGAGTTTCCCCGTCAGGACGAAGGTTTGTCCGGAAAGTGGCCCCTCTTCGGGCACTGCCTCAGTTTGAGAGAAAAAGTTGACGCCAACCTCACGCAGTTTGTCTATAAGAATCTTGTTTTCTGGTTGTCGGAAAAAGAAGACGATGCTCTCAGCCACCTTGGGTCCTACATCCTCTATCTGGATCAGCTCATCGGCCGTTGCTTTGATCAGAGAATCGAGATCTTTAAAATAAGAGGCGATCGTTTGTGCTGTACGTTCTCCAACAAACCTGATACCCAGCGCAAAGATGAGCCGGGGAAGGTCCCTCTCTTTCGATCTTTCGATCTCGTCCTTCAAATTCTCTGAACTTTTGGGCCCCATTCTCTCGAGATCCACTAGCTCTTCATATTTTAATGTATAGAGATCGGGAATGGTATGGACGAGTTTTTCCTCCAGGAGTTGATTGACCAGAGCAACTCCAAGAGTCTCGATATTCATGGCCCGGCGTGAGGAATAATGAAGGAGAGATTCTTTCAACTTTGCGGGACAGGAGGGATTGATACAGCGAGAGATTGCTTCGTCTTCCGACCGGAAGGCCGCGGTGTGACAGACCGGGCATTCTTTTGGAAAATTGAAGGGAGTTTCACTCCCTGTTCTTTTCTCTTTGATCACTCTGACTACCTTGGGGATGACATCTCCACTCCGCTCGATCAGGACAAAATCACCGATGCGGATGTCTTTCCTCCGGACCTCATCCTCATTGTGTAGAGTCGATCGGCTTATCGTCGTCCCCGAAAGCTTGACAGGTTCAAGTACAGCCACGGGAGTTAAGGCGCCTGTCCGCCCAACTTGAACGACAATATCTTTTATCTGAGTGGTTGCCTGCCTTGCAGGGAATTTGAAGGAAATCGCCCATCTCGGAAATTTTGCTGTACTGCCGAGCAGTCTTTGCTGCTCAATAGAATCCACTTTGATCACGATGCCGTCGACATCGTAATCGAGTGTGTCCCTACGTTCCTTCCATTCTTCGTAGAAGGAGATGACATCGGCCAATGAAGAGCATCGGCGGGACTGGGTGTTGGTCTTGAAGCCCAACTTTTTTAGTGTTTGGAGGTTTTGCCGCTGGCTTTCTTTCTCTTCTCCCTCTACGAATAAAGTATAGAGAAAGACGTCTAGCATTCGAGCCGCCACCTCCTTGGGGTCGAGTAGCCGGATGGACCCTGCAGCGGCATTCCTTGGATTGGCGAACAGAGGAAGTTCTTCTTTCTCTCGTCTTCTGTTGATCTTACTGAATGAGGGGAATGGAAGGTAGATTTCACCCCTCACTTCGAGCTCTACCGATTGCGGAATGGCAAGCGGAAAGCTTCTGATCGTTTTGACATTCGCAGTGACATCATCGCCCCTTAAACCATCGCCTCGGGTTATGGCCTGGGCGAATTTCCCGTTGCGATAGATGACAGAGATCCCCAATCCATCGATCTTCAATTCTGCCACGTATGTTATTTTTTCTGAAGGAATGATTTTTTGTATCCGCTCTTCGAACTCCCTCAATTCTTCCATCGTGTAGCAGTTGTCGAGGCTGAGCATCGGAGTGCTGTGTTCGACTGATGCGAAACCTCCAAGAGGTTGTTCCCCTACTCTTTGAGTGGGAGATTCGGGAGTGATGAGCTCAGGGAATTGTCTTTCAAGATTTATGAGCTCCTTGATGAGCATGTCGAATTCGTAATCGGAGATCTGGGGGTCGTTTTCGACATAGTATTTTTTCTCATGGAAGACAATGTCTTCTCTGAGTTTCTGGATTCTCTTTTTAGCCTCTTTCAGCGTGAGTGGCATTGGATATCACACTTTCCCTTTGAGGTTTCAGTGGATTTTTCCGTCTGCTCGGTCGGGCAATACAGATATTATTACAGAATAGGCAAAAGTTCAATCAGCCAATTCGACTCTTTTTCGATGTAGGGTCAGCTCCCCGAGCTGACCAGGAGAAAATGGGTACAGGCACCTCTTTCTTGCAGAAAATCGGAGCCAGTCCCACTAGTGTCCGGTTATAACTTAAATAATAACAACTGTTTAGAAGAGTCCACTGGATA
>CAZXJE010000306.1:0-4034 GCA_964640835.1 uncultured Eubacteriales bacterium | reverse complement strand
AACGTCTATTCTCTATTGTGTTATGCCTTTTAGCTATTGGATTTTCAAACGCCGGTACTTTCCATGGCGCGGAAACCCAGGCCATCCAAAACGAGGCCGGATTTATCGACATCGAACCCATAACCTTTTATTTTCACTATGGGAGCTATTTTTCTCGATTGGATTTGCAGTCGTCCCAGGCTCATATTTGGTACAGCTTTAATGCTGCGGATAATCGGAGCGAAGACAAGCCACTGTTTATCTTTTTTAACGGTGGACCCGGGAGTGCCACAAGCTCGGGTCTCATGAGCATGTACACTGGCCGGTATACCTTGGATAATACCATCGACAGCGGTGGGGGAGACCAATATATCCCCAATCACGTATCTTGGACCTCGATGGGAAATCTCCTCTACATTGATGCAAGACAAGCTGGCTTCTCATACAACGAGATCGTGTACGCCAACGATTATAATGCCAGGTTCAGAGAATTTAACTCCCAGAATTTCAATTGTTTTTTTGATGCGGCTGATTTTATCCGTGTCGTCCTTCGTTTTTTGGGAGAACATCCCCAACTACAGGATAATCCTGTTATCATCGTAGGCGAAAGCTACGGGGGGACGCGTACGTTGACTATGCTCCATATCCTGCTCAACTATGCTGACTATGGCAACGGGCGAGAAATGTTTCAGGATCCGGCCTTGAGCCAGGAGATCCAGGCCCATTATGATGTCGTCTTTCCCCAGTATCGAGGACAGGTCGTGCCTCCGGAAGTAATCACCGGCCAATTCGGTCATCAGATCCTGATCCAGCCCACATGTTCCTTTGGCTACCACCAGCAAGTTGCAGAAGAGATGTTTAATCGTCCGGGATCTGTCATCTACCAGATCGGGGAGGAGGTTGGGATCCCCTATGACCCCGACTTATACGAGGATCCCTACACTTTTGTCAGTGACGTGGTAGGACGTGATCTCTATATGTACGCTAAGCCCAGGGATTGGCTCAATGGATTCTTCCAGAACGCATCGATACTTCTTCGATACACCTGGAACCTTAACCTGGTAACCGGTGTGGATGTGACTGAGATCTCCGAATTGTACGCTTCAGAGAGGTCAAACGCCTATCGAATATTCGATACAGATTACGAATTCAGCCTCTTGCCCGATGATAAAGTTGCCCCGGCTACAAAGTACCTTTTTCTTGTTTCGGCTCGCCTGGATGCCGAATCCGTGAGACAAGAGCCTGGCAACTTGACTGCCGTCTTTGGAATGCTCCAGCCATGGGACCGCTACTTTTTACGCTCGAACCTTCACGCCAACTGGGCGTTTCATGTCTTGAATGTCGCGAAGGTTCGTGGATATGACGTACACTACTATGAAAATCGCTTCGGGCGCATGTTTTTAAAGAATATCGCTCATGTGGAGACCTTCATCACCAACGCTCCTCATGATCTCGTTGTATATACACCTGCTCTTCCTCAGAGCCTGGCTCGGCATGAGGACATCATAGAATCGGTCCAGCATGTGAAACGATCATCGGATGGAGAAGAACGTCCGGGTAAGATCATTGTGAATTTCTCACCCTCTGCATTTCCAGATATCCAGGGGCTCGACACGAGAATCATAAGATTTCCCGTCTACAGTGAAAGTGCCCATGCTGTCTCTCTCACTCAGCCTGAAGATTTCTACACCGATGTTTCCAAGTGGCTCAAAGATAAAGGGATCGATATCGATTAGGTGAAAGTGGAGGAAACGATGTTTAACTTTCGAATAAATGATATTTTGAAAAAAGGAAAGACCGGACTCACAATTTTATTAGTTTTACTCTTTTGGGTGATCAATCCCGCCATGACCTGGGCAGAAGATGAGAATGACAAAAAGATCAATGAAGCAAAATCCACTTATCCACAATCAGAGGATACCGAAACGCCCCATTCATTCGATAGATTCCAGGTAGAGCTTTATGGCGGGATCATTTTTTTAAACCCTTCGGATTTAAATCTTTTTGTCAGCCACGACAACAGGATGCAGGAATTTTCGTATGATTCCTACTTCGATTATCTTGTTGCTTCAGATCAAATCGAATCCTGGACAAAGAACCAAGGTGAAGAACGGAAGGAGATCCGACGTTCCTTTCCTATAGGCGGGCGGCTTAAGTACTATCTTAGCGAGACGATCGCCCTTTCTCTGGGATTCAAGTACATGTCGAGCACGCAAACAATGGATTTAGACTTTCAGTATTTCCGGAATGAATTGTCGGATGAGAGGTATAATGAGAGCATCAGATATTCTCCCTACTCCATTTCCGCTAAAGCTTATATACCCGCGCTAGGGTTCCACATCTTGAAAAAAATGAAAAATTCACTTGTCGTTGAGGGATTTTTGTGCGGGGGGCCCATGTTTGCCGATTGCCGGTATCTCTCAGACTGGAGTTATGAGTGGGTGACTGAGGGCCCGGGTTACAGATATGTAACGTATAGCAGCGCTGGAGTTCTCGAAGAGGAGGGATCAGGGATTGGCATTGCTCTTGATCTTGGAGGACGGCTCAGATATCCAATAATTCGGCGTTTCGAGATCTTTCTGGAGGCAAGTTATGCCTATCAAGTAGTTAAGTCTATCTCGGGCTCTGGAAGAGAGGAGAGGAACGGAAGAAGTGCGACCTGGGATGGGCAGTGGAGTATTAAGAACGAAACAGTGGCAGCCGCTTGGGGTGAACTCGAATCGGAATTCCCTACAGGCTATTGGCCAACCAATTCAGAGGAAGACAGACTCAGAGACTTCGAACTCGACCTCTCGGGTTTCCAGCTAAAGCTAGGTCTATCCTTCCGCTTTTAATATTTATTGTACTGAGCTCCAATTTGTTTTTCCTCTGGAAAAATCTAAACAGTCCATTTATACTATGGTCCTTGGTTTGAGTATTTGTTTTTTGATGTGGGAAAGCAGCTGGTGGGCGATGCCCTTCGAGGCGAAAGTGCTCCGATTTTCTCACAATCCAGAGTTTTTCAGACTGGTCATCAATGAAAAGATGTAAACTCAAAGGACGATTCTTATGGCAAACGTAAAAAAGAAAAAAGGCGTCATCGGAATTTTGACAGGGGGAGGAGATGTCCCGGGATTAAATCCTGCCATACGAGCGATCACAATCAGGGCGCTCCGTGAAGGCTACAAAGTCATCGGCATTCGCCAAGGCTGGGCTGGACTTGTCGAGATGTCCCGCGATGATGAGATGCCGCATGAGGACCATTGTCTAGCCCTGACAGAAGAGATAGTGAACAAGGTAGGACGCACCGGCGGAACTTTCCTTCATACCTCCCGCACTCGGCCCAGTCACATACCCGATGTTAATGTCCCTCATCATCTGAAGGATAAATATGCGGAGAAAATCAACGACTTAACACCGGAAGTGCTGAAAAACCTTGACCATCTCGGGATCGATTATCTCATTCCCATCGGTGGGGACGACACTCTGAGTTATGGAGCCCGGCTCCATCATGAGGGCGTTAAAGTGATCGCCGTACCCAAGACCATGGACAACGATGTCCCTGGGACGGATTACTGTATCGGCTTCAGCACCTGCGTGACTCGCACTATAAGTATGACACATGCACTCCGGACCACAGCCGGATCGCATGAGCGCTTCCTGGTTATCGAAGTCTTTGGACGTTATGCGGGCTTCACTGCGCTTCTACCCACCATGGCCGGAGCAGCTAATCGTTGTGTCATTCCTGAATACAAGTTCAACATCAATCAGCTCTGCGAGCTGTTGGCTCAGGACCGCATGACCAATCCCAGCCGCTATTCTGTCGTGCTGGTCTCTGAAGGTGCTATGTTCAAAGGTGGCGAGATGGTCTTCGAAAATAACGATGCAGATATGTTCGGACACAAAAAACTGGGAGGGATCGGAGACCTAATCTCAAGGCAGCTTAAGGAAATATCTCCTTCCTATAACCAGGGACGGCCCATCAACGTCATCAATCAGCGCCTGAGCTATCTTGTCCGCTGCGGCGATCCTGATGCCATCGACTCCATCGTTCCAATGGCTTTCGGGAACCTGGC
>CAZXJE010000305.1:0-4081 GCA_964640835.1 uncultured Eubacteriales bacterium | reverse complement strand
TGGCTGGGAAGCAGGGATTCGAACCCCGATTCCATGATCCAGAGTCATGTGTCCTGCCGTTGGACGACTTCCCAGCAGCAGCGACATGATAGCGAATTCTCCCCTATTTTTCAAGATGCCTCTTCAGTACATAAAATGCCAAACACCTTTTTTTTATTACTTGGAGTAAAGAACCCTTCAGTGTTTAAGTGAACAGTTGTTTGAACAGATGGGGAAAATACATGACGAGCCCGAATCGCAGGGCCCGCCCCAAAAATCCAGCGATACAAAAACGGACAAAATTGACGTTCGTCATTCCTGATAATACAGCCACCACATAGAAGGGGGGAAATCCAGTAAAAGCACTCAGAAAAATGAATATGTCGATCTTAGACTCCCATTTTTTCATTTTAGCTTTGATCTCTGAGATCTTCTTCTCGTATCGCTTTTTTGAGAGGTTGATTACCCCTTTTCCTGATAAAAACATAAGGACTTTTGCGGTCATTTGTCCTGAGGTCGCCAACAAGAGCACTGGAATGAACTCAGCATCTGATATGGTCAGAGAAAACCAAATAAGGAAAAGCTCAGCGTTGACAAGGGGAATTAAACCACTGATGAGGCAAACAAGATAAGTCCCGCTATAGAGACCTATGACGGATAACAATTGAAGGATACTGGATTCGTCCATTCAGGTGATTGATGAATTTCTATTTTTAGGCTTCCCATTCTCTTTTTTTTTAAATAAAAAGTCAATTCTTGAAATAAGTTCATAATATATATTCATTCCATTTTTATCGCCTGGGACAAATAGGACTATTTGACAGTCCAAAGGGATGATGATAATATTTCGCATCAAATGAAAAAGACATGGATTCGCCTCGGCATTATATTCTTTTTAACGGCCGTTTTTCTCTTTTTTTTCTTTAAAAGTGTCGATTGGAATGATGTTCTGGCTAACTTAACGAATGTCAACCTTAAATATTTCCTTCTCGCCCTCCTGTTGGCCCCTTTACACCTTTTAACACGCTCTATCCGTTGGCAATACCTGATCAAATACGAAAAGAGAGGCGTGAGTCTATTTAACCGATTCGCTGCCAATGCGATAGGTTTCACGGTCAATTTCATTTTTCCAGGCAGACTTGGAGAAATTGTGAAACCTCTTTATCTTGCTCAGAAAGAAGATATAAAAAGGGGTTTTATGGTCGGAACAGTTGTTGTCGAGAGAATCTTTGATATCATTATCTGTTCTATGCTCTTGGGGCTATATTTTGTATCGAGGCCGATCTTTCCCTCCTATTATCAAGCTGGGGATGATGCGCATTCTCTCCTCTCATTTTGGGGAATTTTTGGGATCTCTATTGCCACTTTCCTTTTGGTAATGATACTGGCTGTTTATTTCTACAAAGAGAAAGCCCTCTCCGTTTTTGCATTTCTATTAAGACCCTTCTCAAAAAAGATCTCGGACAGGGCTCTGAGGATCCTCGAAGAATTTATCCAGGGCCTGAATTTTTTTCATTCGGTGGGAAACCTGTTTATGTACATCCTGCTCTCTGTGGTCGTGTGGCTTGGGATAACTCTTTTCTACTGGGTGTTTTTGCTCGCATACAACATCGATGTTATGTATTTTTCTACCTATCCCTATATTTTTCTGACGGGTGTTGGTGCTTCCATCCCCACTCCGGGCATGGTTGGAGGATTCCATTATTTCAGCAAACTGGGAATGACGTCTTTCCTGAATGTTGAGCCCAACCTTGCGGTGAGCATCACGATCGTCATGCATGCAGTCCAGCTTGTGGTGACTTGTCTTATTGGTTATGCTATATTATGGAAAGAGGGGATTACCCTGATTCAGATAAAGAAATTGGGAGAGGATTCAAAACAATGAGATGCCCTTACTGCAATTACGAAGAGAGCAAAGTCATAGACTCGAGAGAAAGTAAAAATGGCATGACGATCCGTCGACGACGGGAATGTCTTGACTGTGAGAAAAGATTCACGACTTACGAAAAGATCGAAGAAATCCCTTACATGATCGTTAAAAAAGACGGGAGGCGGCAGCGATTCGAGAGCGAGAAAATCATGGCCGGGCTGCTCAAGGCATGTGAGAAAAGGCCTGTTCCTGTCGCCAAATTGGAAGAGATCGTCGAAGAGATCGAAACTAGCCTTCAGGAGAGACCAGAGAAAGAGATCAATGCGGATGAGATCGGTCAATTAGTCATGGATCGATTGAAGGTTCTGGATAAAGTCGCCTATGTCAGGTTCGCATCGGTGTACCGGGATTTCAAGGATGTGTTGGAGTTTAAGAAGGCATTGGAGACGCTGCTAAAAGAGAAGTAGTCTTTTTTATTTAAAAATCTCGAGTACAAAGTATTTTAAGCCTGGATTATTCATAAAAAATGTCGAAAAAGATAAAACCTGTATCTCGCATCGTCAAGATCGAAGCCGAGATCAATAAAATTGCGGGAGAAGTGTTCCTCAAGAAAAAGGATCTTCTCGGGTTGGATGAGAGCTGGGTGCCCTATGTGGATGTTGCAGAAAATGAGACTTATATCACTGTAGAGGTGGAACTGCCCGGTGTTGAGCAGAAGGACATTCAACTCGTTTTCTATGGCAACAGGATCGAGATAAAGGGGCTGAAAAAGGAGTTCCCTTCCGGGACACGGATCAAATATTTAAGGCTTGAAAGGGAATACGGCCCCTTCAGGCGGTTTGTTTTTCTTCCCAATGCCGTCCACTCGGAACAAACGAGAGCAGTGCTTGAAAACGGTGTTTTGACTATTCAGTTCAAAAAAGTAAGGAGGAAGCAAGAGAGGCAAGTTGTCTTGAAAATTCGAAAACCTGAAGAAAAAACGGAGGAGAATGATGGCGAAAAAAGAAGATAACTTAGAAAATGAATTCGAAGATGTCGTCGAAGATGATGGTCAAAAACTCAATATCCCTAAGGAAATGCCGGTTCTTATGCTGCGGGATATTGTTGTCTTCCCATATATGGTTGTCCCGCTGTTCGTAGGAAGAGAGAAATCAAAGGAGGCTATCGATCATGCTCTTTCTTCGCACAGAATGATTCTCCTTCTCACTCAGAAAGATATGGAGATCGAGGATCCAAAGAGGGAAGATGCCTTCGAGATCGGGACAGTGGCTCTTGTTATGCGGATGCTAAAACTTCCCGACGGGAGGGTGAGAATTCTCGCACAGGGGATTGTGCGGGCCAAATTACAGAATCTTGATGAGGAGAAGGAATATTATTCAGCGCGCATTAAAGTGCTCCATGAATCGGAGGATATTGAAAAATCGATCCAGAGCGAAGCTCTAGTCAGAAATGTCAGAGAAGGGCTGGATAAAGCCTCTGCACTCGGAAAAAATATTGCTCCAGAAGTGATGATACTGGCAGCAAACGTGGATGAGCCAGGAAGACTGGCCGACCTTGCGGCTGCGAACCTGGATTTAAAGGTCCATGAGGCTCAGGAGCTTTTAGAGATACAAGATCCCTTTCTCCGTTTGAAAAAAGTCTATGAATTTTTGACTAAGGAACTCGAGTTATTGGATGTTCAATCGAAGATCAGCAGTGAAGCCAAAGGCGAAATGGATAAGCTCCAGAAACAGTATTTTCTGCGTCAACAGATAAAAGCGATACAGAAAGAACTTGGTGAGGGCACCGAGATCCAGGAGGAGATCAAGGGATATCAAGATAGATTAAAAAAGCTGAAGGTCGCACAGGAAGTCCGAGAAGAACTCAAAAAACAGATCAGTCGTCTCTCCCAGATGCATCCGGAGTCAGCAGAGACGGCTGTTGTCCGGAACTATCTGGATTGGATGTTTGCCCTGCCATGGAACAAGACGACCAAAGACAACCTGGATCTCAAGAGCGCCAAGGGAATACTGGATGAGGATCATTACGGTCTAGATAAGGTCAAAGAGAGGATCCTCGAGTATTTGGGTGTGAGAAAACTCTCAAAGACGATAAAGGGCCCGATCTTATGTTTTGTCGGTCCTCCTGGAGTGGGGAAGACATCGCTGGGACGGTCTATTTCAAGAGCGCTGGGCCGAAAATTCATCCGGATCTCTCTCGGAGGTGTGAGAGATGAAGCGGAGATCAGAGGAC
>CAZXJE010000304.1:0-4089 GCA_964640835.1 uncultured Eubacteriales bacterium | reverse complement strand
CGGTTATTGGGGTTAGAAATAGCTCAGTAAATTACTCCCCCAGTTCATCCCATAAGGCGATTTACTCATTTTGTCTCTTTTTTTATCCTAGTCTTAGCAGTGAGAACTGTATTCTAATAAAATGGCCAACCGAAGAGAGATCAATATTATTCAAAATCCCGATTTTATTAATCCGTATATCGCCAAAAAATCCAATCCCAGGGAAAACTATCAAGTCCTTGTGGATGATGCGCCGGATCTCATTTTCACAACAGATCTGGAGGGGAATTTCCTCTATCTCAACAAAGCCGCACAGGAAGTCATTAAGGCATCTTCGAAAACACGAAAAAATAACCTCATCAAAATCGCAGCTCCAGCATGCCAAAAGGAAATTCAAGCACTCCTGAAAAGCATCCGTCGGAAAAAATTTCCCCCTCCACTCGAGGTCAAGATCAAAACAGCCGGTGGCAAACACATCCCTCTTGAAATACAGTTCAAACCCATAAAAAACACCCGGGGAATCATTGTCGCTCTCGAGGGTATAGGTCGCAATATCACCGAACGAAAAAAGGCGGAAGAGATCTTCAAGGATTCTGAAAAAAAATACAAAACGATCATCGAAACGGCCAAAGATGGTGTCGTCATCATTCAAGATGGCATCTGCAAATATTCAAACAAGGCCATTAAAAATATATTGGGCTTCTCCCCTGACGATATTGTGGGTACATCAATATTCGAAATGTTGCCGCAGAAAGAAAGAGACGTCGTCGAAAAGCGATACCATATGCGCATCACGGGAAAAGAGGTCCCCTCCGTCTATGAGCTCAATCTGGTTTGTAAGGATAAAAAAACAAAAAAAGTCGAGATCTCAGCCTCTGTCATCCAATACGATGGACGGCCGGCAGATATGGGATTCATCCGGGACCTCAGCAACCGCCAACACATCTCCAACAAGATGGATGAGATGAACCGGGAGATCGAAAGGTTCGCTCAGATCACTGCAGCTCTGGTTCTGGTCGAAGACGCAGGGGATTTTTTAAAATTTGTAACACAGGCTGTTGCGGACATCTCCGATTTCAACAGAGTGCTCATCTCCTACTTCATCGACAAACCTCCCTACCGGGAGATCATCGGTTTCCATGGAATCGCACAAAAAGAATTGGACAAGATCAAAGAAGTGAAGATGCCGAGAACCAAGTACCTCGAATACTTCGAACAAGGCATAAAAATCGGCAACCAATCGTGTTACATACCCCATAATTTGAAAGACATCCTGGACCAAACAGCTGTTATCTACGGGAAAAAATCTTACCCCGAAAAAAATGGACACTGGCACAGAGAGGACAATCTCCTGGTGGCCATGAAAAATGCTGTGGGACAAGTTATCGGAATAATTTCTGTTGATGAGTCCAAGAGCGGCCGCGCTCCCACTGCAGTGACTGTGAGGCCATTGGAGATCTTCGCAAACTTGATCTCAGAAATGCTTCAGAGAAGAATCCTTGCTAAAAAAATAAAAGAATCCGAGGAAAAATACAGGGAGTTGATCACCAATATCAAGGTGGGAATTTTCCGCATGAATCCGTATGGTCAAATCCTCGAAGCCAATCCGTCGGCTGTCGAGATGTTCGGTTTTAAAAATGCGACGCCTTTCCTTGGAAAGAACGTGTCTGAGTTCTTCCAACTGCAGGAAATATCATCCAACTTCATGGCTGAAATCGCAAACAACGGCCTGATCAAAAACAAGGAATTCTGTCTGAAGAGAAAAAATGGAACACAATTCTGGGCTTCGCTGACATCAACGGCCATAAGAAAGGAAACGGATAAAATTCTCTACTATGATACTGTGATCGAGGACATCACGAAGAAGAAACAGCTGCAGGAGGAAGTCCATCGGCTTTCCATTACAGATGAGCTTACCGGGCTTTTTAACAGGCGTTATTTCAACCAGAATTTGCCTAAAGAGATAAAAAACGCCGAAAGATGGCGGAGTTCGCTGTCGCTTATCATGATAGATATCGATGATTTCAAGCACTACAACGATACATACCATCACTTGAAGGGGGACGAACTTCTTAAAGAGGTGGCAAATGTCGTCTCACAGAATATCCGGAGGGAGAGGGATGGCGATTGGAGCTCGCGGTTTGAGGAGAGCGGCTCATCAATCGGTGATTGGGCTTCGAGATTCGGAGGGGATGAATTCGCCATCATCCTACCAGGAGCCGAGGACAAAGATGCCCTCTTGGTGGCGGATCGAATCAGAAAAATCTTTTCAGAGTTGACGTTTAATCCCAAGGGAACAGCCGTCCATAAATCAATTAGCCTGGGAATCGCACATTGTTCCTATTTACAGAGAGGGAAAAAAGGTGGCGATGCGTCGAAAAAAGGAACAACATATTACGAGAAAGTGGCTACAGACCTCACTAATCTTGCCGATGCGGCACTATTTAAAGCCAAGAGCACCGGCAAAAACACGATAGAGATCGCAGCCAAATGGATAAGCCTCTCCCGATAAAGGGGACTGTCACCTTTTTTATTCTGCACAGACCGCCGGGAACAGTTCCAGCACTTATCAATCTCTGAAATTGGAATAGAGGGAATAAACTCTATAGTTTAAAGCCGGGGCAAGCCCTGATGCATACGCCACAAATGTGCTGACCGACTACTCCACTGTTGCGAAACTCTTTCAGCTTATCAAAACACAGCCAGTGGTCGAAATCAGTCACGTCCTCATGTATGGCTTTTGCTGGACATATGCTGATACAGTCGCGACAGGAACCGCAATCCTGGTCGAGTGGCTTATCCGTTGCAAGAGGCATATCCGTTAGTATGGTGACGAGCCTAAATCTTGAACCTATATCGGGATTCACGAGAAGATTATTTCTGCCGATCCAACCCAACCCTGCCAGACAGCCTATCTTTTTATGCGAGACGTGGCTTTGTTGTTTTTTCCAATCCGTGATCTGGGAGGCAGGGATGGGAAGGGCCTGAAAACCTAAATCTTGAATCTTAGATGCCACAAGGAAGGCTCCTCTATCGAGGAAAAAGTTCAATTGCCGATAATGATGAAAATAGAGAGTGGTGGGACGATCTATAATTTCCTCGATCACTGCATCTAACAGTCTCTTTCCGAGGGCGATTCCTCGCGAGAATTTCTCTACCGAAATCTTAGGGAGGTTGAATTCATGTTTGATCTTTGCAATGTCTGCCACTCCAAAAAGTGAAAAGCCCAAATCAATAGAGAATTCCTTAAGTTTTTCGTAATTGTTCTTATCCTCAGTCATGAGAAATCATTGTACTGGTGGATCTTATCAGAGTCAATCAAGATGCCAGCTAAACCAAATATATTTGAAGCCGATGGATCTTCCGGAATTCGTATAATCGACTTAGGCGACACGACACGCCTAAAATTTGACTTCATTCTTACCCTTTGTTATAAGGTTTTATCCAGAGGATTAAAAGATGGAAACATATGACAGTTGGTTGAATAACACATTAGAAAGCTTTGCCGCATATAAGCAGACCCTCAGTAATAAAGAAGTAAAGAAATATAAACTGGACTATCTTGCTCGCGTAGCAAAGAGGATCGCAGATCTTTCCAAAGAATGCGGAGAGTGTCAAAAATTCCAGGGCGATATCTCAAAACTCGCCCAAGATTTGGGAGGATTAGTTCAGTCTTCAAAAGAGGAAAAGAAAAATTACGACAGGAAGATCAAAGAGATCACCAGCCATCTTCAGAAAAAACACAAACTCATCGCGGAAGGCACTTACGTTGGATTTGGAATTGCTGTAGGGCCGGCCCTCGGTGTCGCTCTCGGAAGCGGTATGGGGAATGTAGGTGCAGGAATCGGGATTGGCATTGGAATTGGCCTTGCCATCGGCAGCGCCCTTGAAGCCAAAGCAAAAAAGGACGGAAAAATCATTTAAGGAGCAATCATGATAGAAAAAACATTAGCCATTATTAAACCTGATGCGGTAAAAAAGAAAGTCGTCGGCAACATCATCCATAGGATCGAAGAAGAAGGATTCGAGATCTCGGGTTTGAAAATGCTTCATCTCACTAAAGAAGAGGCTGAGGGATTCTACATCGTCCACAAAGCAAAGCCCTTTTAC
>CAZXJE010000303.1:0-4106 GCA_964640835.1 uncultured Eubacteriales bacterium | reverse complement strand
GTGGTGGAGAAAACCGTGTTTTCGAAATCACCAATTGGAACACTCGGATCGTCATTCATCACGGAATTGGGGGTGCTTCCAAAAATAGCTTAGTCCAAACGATAGTTGGGAGCTTCCTTGGTGATGATCACGTCGTGGACGTGACTTTCTCGAATTCCAGAGTGGGATATTTTAATGAATTTTACTCTTTCCTGAAGCTCCTGCAATGTTTTGCATCCTGCATAGCCCATTCCTGCTTTGAGCCCTCCTACCATCATCTGAATAATATGAGCCACACCCCCTTTGTAGGGGATCCTCCCCTCTATCCCTTCTGGGACGAGCTTGGCATCACTGTGGAATGTGTCTTGGAAATAGCGATCCCGGCCTCCCTGGCGCATGGCTTCAACTGATCCCATACCCCGGTAAGTCTTGTACGAACGGCCCTGGAATATGATGACCTCACCCGGAGATTCGTCAGTTCCGGCTAACACGTTTCCGAGCATCACTGTGTCCGCTCCGGCAGCAATGGCCTTTGTGATGTCGCCGGAATACTTGATGCCTCCGTCTGCAATGAGCGGGATATCTTCCTTTTGTATCACCTTGTAAACATCTGCAATAGCCGTTATCTGGGGTATTCCTGCACCAGAAACAACTCTTGTGGTGCATATGGAACCGGGGCCGACTCCTACCTTAACGGCATCAACCCCTAAAGCTATAAGGTCTTTGGCTGCTTCGGTCGTGCCGATGTTCCCCGCTATGAGCTCCTGCTCGGGAAACTCCTTTTTCAACAATGCGACAGTGTCCAACACCCTCTGGGAATGTCCATGGGCTGTGTCCACAACGATGACATCGGCTTTAGCTTCGATCAATGCCTTTGCCCTCTCGAGCGTTTCGTCAGCGACACCTACGGCCGCTCCCACTCTCAACCGGCCAAAATCGTCTTTGGATGCATTAGGGTATTGGATGCGCTTGAGAATGTCCTTGTATGTGATCAAGCCCTTCAGGTGATAGTCCTTGTCCACCATCAGGATTTTTTCGATCTTGTGCTTGTGGAAAAGCTTTTCCGCTTCCTCCAGAGAAGTTCCCAGAGGAACCGTGATGAGATCTTTTGTCATCGCCTCTTCGATCGACAGATTCAAACGGGTTTCGAAGCGGATATCCCTGTTGGTCAATATCCCAATCAGTTTGTTGTTGTCATCAATGATGGGCAGGCCAGATATTCCGAATTTTTTCATCACTTCTTTGGCTTCATAAATCTTGTTTTGTGGTTTCATGGTGATCGGGTCGACGATCATCCCGCTTTCGTGTCTTTTGACCTTGTCTACTTCTTCAGCTTGTTTTTCGATGCTCATGCTTCTGTGGATGATCCCTATTCCCCCTTGTTGGGCGAGAGCGATGGCCATAGGGGATTCTGTGACCGTGTCCATGGCTGAGCTGATGAGGGGAATGCTGAGGGATATATTCCGGCTCAATTGTGTCTTGACCTCAGCTTCGGCAGGGACTACGTCACTTTTTGCCGGCAGTATGAGAATATCGTCGAATGTCAGCCCTTCTTTGAGTTTTTCATCCAGCATCTTTCCTCCCTATCTTCTCTTTTTTTTCTTTTTCCTCTTTTTGGGGATAGTAGACCGTGCTGTTTTTGCTCTTTGAACAGGGACGTTTTGGGGTTGCTGAAAATACATGGGTTGTTCTTTTCTCTCGGGAATTTCCTCTTCTTCGACCGGTCTCAAGAGGAAGAGATACCTGATCGTTTCATCCTCGATCCTGTCCATCATAGCCTGGTACATGTCGAAGCTTTCTTTTTTGTATTCCACCAGCGGATCTCTCTGCCCGTAACCGCGGAGGCCTATTCCTTCTTTCAAGTAGTCCATGCCCAGAAGATGGTCTTTCCACTGGGTGTCGATGATCTGGAGCATGATGACCCTCTCGAACTCTCTCATACGCTCTATGCCCAGGATCTTTTCTTTCTCTCCATAGGCGTCCTGCAATGTCTTGAGGATCCTTTCTCTGAGCTCCACATGGTTTATCGTATCCCAATCGATGCCTAAAACATCTGTATCCAAACCGAATTGAGAACCGATGGCCTTTTTGAATCCTTCCACATCCCATTCATCAGGGGATTGTTCTTTGTTTGTGTGCGTGTCCATAGCCCAATCGACCAGGGTTTCAATCAATTCATGGAGATAGTCCCTCATGTCTTTGCCGTGAAGGATATCCCGTCGCAATGTGTAGACCGATTCCCTCTGTTTGTTCATCACGTCATCGTACTCGAGAAGGTGTTTTCTGATGGAGAAATTCTGTCCTTCGACTTGCTTCTGTGCTCTCTCTATCGCCCGGCTCACCATTTTGTGCTCGATGGGCGTGCCCTCTTCCATTCCGATCCTTCCCATCAATCCCGATAACCGTTCACTCCCGAAAATACGCATCAGATCATCTTCCATAGAGAGATAAAAACGGGAAGACCCGGGATCTCCCTGTCGTCCTGCCCGTCCCCTCAGCTGGTTATCAATACGCCGAGCCTCATGCCTCTCTGTGCCGATGATATGAAGGCCCCCCAATTCTACGACTTTGTTGTGTTCCGGGTCGGTGATTCTCTTGAATTCCTCGATTTCTTTCTCAAGCTCTTCTTCTGTAATGTCTTCTTCTCTGTCTCTAAATTTCTTACGAAGGGATTCATTGGCCATGTGTTCTGGATTCCCCCCAAGTAGGATATCCACACCCCGGCCGGCCATGTTGGTGGCGATCGTTGTGGCACCGATCCTTCCGGCCTGGGCGATGACCTTGCCCTCCTGTTCATGGTATTTAGCGTTTAAAACTGTATGATCGATCCCTCTTTTTCTCAGGAGAGAGCTGAGATGCTCTGAATTTTCGATGGAGATCGTTCCGACCAGGACAGGCCTGCCTTGTTCGTTGTTATCGACGATCTCGTCAGCAACGGCGTTCCACTTCTCTTTTGCTGTGCGGTAGATCACATCGTCGGCTTCATGACGGATGAGGGGCTTGTTCGTGGGGATTTCTACAACGTCCAATTTATAGATAGAGTTGAACTCGGCTGCTTCTGTTACCGCGGTACCTGTCATTCCGGAGAGTTTGTCGTACATCCGGAAATAATTCTGGAAAGTTACAGAAGCCAGAGTCTGGTACTCTTCTTCGATTCGGACTTTTTCCTTGGCCTCTAATGCCTGGTGAAGGCCGTCGCTGTAGCGTCGGCCCGGCATCAATCGCCCGGTGAATTCATCCACAATGATGACTTTGCCTTCATTGACCATATAATCTACATCTTTTCTGAAGAGTTGATGGGCTTTGAGCGATTGGTTTATGGCGTGGATCTGGTCCATGTGGGCGAGGTCATACAGGTTTGTCACATTGAGAAACCTCTCTGATTCAGCCACCCCATCTTCGGTGAGATGTACAGTCCTCGTTTTTTCGTCGACCAGGTAGTGTTTCTCCATGTTAAGCTTTCGGACGAGGTTGTCCACTTTATAATAGATGGCGGTCGATTCCTCTGTAGGTCCGGATATAATCAGCGGTGTTCTGGCTTCATCGACAAGGATACTGTCCACTTCGTCCACGATTGCGAAAAAGTGAGATTTCTGCGCTAGGTCTACGCGGCGGAACTTCATGTTATCTCGGAGATAGTCGAAACCGAACTCGTTGTTGGTGCCATAGGTGATGTCGCTGTTGTAGGCTTTGTGCCTCTCAAATTCCGGCATGTCGTGCTGAATGGTTCCTGTTTCTAAGCCAAGAAAAGAGTATATCGGACCCATCCACTCCGTATCCCGTTTAGCCAGATAATCATTGACCGTGACGATATGAACGCCTTTACTCTCCAGTGCATTCAGATAGGAAGGCAGAGTGGAGACTAGAGTTTTTCCCTCTCCTGTCTTCATCTCGGCGATCTTACCCTGGTGGAGCACGACACCACCCATGAGCTGGACATCGAAATGACGCATGTGCAGTGTGCGAACAGATGCTTCACGGACGACGGCAAAGGCTTCGATGAGCAGGTCGTCTAAGGAGGCGCCTTGGCTGAGCCTCTCTTTGAATTCAGCCGTTTTGGCTTTGAGTTGTGAATTCTCCAGTGATTTGAGGCCGGGTTCCAGCTCGTTAATGGCAGTGGCGTAAGG
>CAZXJE010000302.1:0-4107 GCA_964640835.1 uncultured Eubacteriales bacterium | reverse complement strand
CAAGAACAGATGAAGTGAATACAATTGATGAGATGAAAATCGTGGTTCGTGCGCCAAACTGGATCGGAGATGCCATCCTTTCCCTGCCGGCATTGGCATCCTTACAAAAGAACTTCCCCGACGCGGCGATTTGGGTGACTGCCTCTGAGTGGACGGAAGGAATTTTCGCTCCTCTGGACTGGGTCAGAGGGACGATATCTCTCTCAAATAAAAATAATTATAAAAATATAAGATTAGATGCCCAAGAATTGAAGGAACATGCCTTTGATATCGGCATCCTTTTCACAAACTCCTTTGGTTCGGCCCTCCTGTTCTCCCTGGCGAAAATCCCTCAACGATGGGGATATGTTAGGGATGGACGCCATCTCCTGCTGACCAAACGCGTGCGGACATCTCCTCTCGAAGCACCCCGGCATCACATCCAGTACTACCTCTCCCTCATCTCTAAGCTGGGTTTGGAGACGGAACCGGCACAGCTGGATTTCCCGTTGACTGATGAAGCCGTGTCTCAAGCAAAAGACCTCCTCCGATCGCTCTCCGTGGACACAAATAAACCGATTATCATCTTCAGCCCAGGAGCCTCTTACGGTCCCGCCAAGCGTTGGCCCGCATCTTTTTTTTCTCGCCTTGCAACAGTGCTACAGGCACACCATGATGCGCAGATCCTCATCATCGGTTCTGATACGGACAAAGAGATCGCCGCATCTATCACCGCCTCTATGTCTAAAAAACCCATTGACCTGACCGGAAAGACGACACTCCCGCAGCTGGCTGGCACGATCAGCCAATCTGCACTCTTCATTACCAACGACTCAGGCCCTATGCACTTGGCCAACGCCCTCAAGGTCCCAGTGATTGCCATTTTTGGGCCCACCGACTCCCGGATCACAGGACCATACCAAAGACCCTCTCAGGTGCTCAAGAGCCAGGTGTCGTGTTGGCCCTGCTCTTACAGGGAATGTCCGTTCGAGCACCAATGCATGACCCAAATATCGCCAGAGATGGTCTATGAGGAGTGCCTAGATTTCCTGAAATGAAAAGAAAAGCCGTTTTTCTCGACAGAGACGGGACGTTAAACAAAGACGTGGGATATCCCAATTCCTTTGACGCCATAGAGGTCTATCCCTACAGTTATGAGGCGGTAAGGAGAATAAACAATGCCGGATTCCTCGCCGTGGTCATGACGAACCAATCCGGGATAGGCAGGGGGCTTATCGAAGAAAAAAAGCTTGGGGAAATCCACCAAAAAATGCTCGATCTTTTCATCAAGAACAACGCCCGACTGGACGGATTTTACTATTGTCCTCACTACATAAATTCCGTAAATCCCAAATATAGAAAAGATTGCGCTTGCCGAAAACCCAATCCTGGGATGGCCCTGAAGGCAGCGGAGGACCTAAACATCACGCTCAAGGGATCCTATATGGTCGGCGACAAAATGGAGGATATCGAATTTGGCATGAACTTCGATGCCACGCCTGTGCTTCTCCTCACTGGCCATGGACGAAAGGCACTTCGAAAGCTCTCAGAAAAGGGCCTGCAGCCTGCCTATGTGGCAAAAAATCTGCTCGACGCCATAGATTGGATTCTCGAAAACGAAAGAAAAAGATGATCCGTTTTGACGACATCCTGGAGAAAGTATCCTCATCCTACACGGAGAAGGAAATCATGCTTCTCAAAAAGGCCTATGTGTTTGCCGCACGTGCACACAAAGGCCAGATCCGCCGTTCCGGAGAGCCCTACCTCAGCCACCCATTGGAGGTCGCCAACATGCTGGCCGACATGAAAATGGATGCCACAACTCTTGTGGCCGGGATCCTGCATGACGTCCTGGAGGATACAGAAATCACGGCTCCGGAGATAGAAGAACCCTTTGGCAAAGAGGCCGCTCACTTGATCGATGGCATTACCAAGATCAGCCTGGTCGAAGTATCTTCACCAGAATCCCGGAAAGCCGAAAGCATCCGTAAAATCATCCTGGCCATGACAGATGATGTCCGGGTCATCTTTATTAAGCTTGCAGACCGGATCCACAACCTGAAAACACTCAAGTTTTTGCCAGAGAACAAGCAAAAACAGATCGCAAGGGAAACGCTGGAAATCTACGCTCCTATTGCCAACCGGCTGGGGATGGGGAGGATCAAGGCTGAGCTCGAGGACCTTTCCTTCCGTTATGTCGACCCTGAGAACTACTTTAAAATCGCATCACTCATAGATCCTCTGAAGAAAAAAGCAGAAAAAGAGCTCAGGAGCATCCAGAGGTCTCTCGAACAACTGATGGAAGAGCATCAGATCCCGGCTGAAATATTCTACAGGATCAAACGCCCCTACAGCATTTTCAACAAGATGGCCCGGCGGAACGTCCCCTTCGACCAGGTCTTTGATTTTATGGCTTTGAGATTGATCTCGGATACGGCAAAAAATTGCTACGCAGCTCTCGGCATCGTGCATCAGAACTGGCCGCATATTCCAAACAGGTTCAGAGATTTTATCGCCATGCCTAAGCCGAATCTGTACCAGGCCCTGCACACGACCATCATCACAGAAAAAAAAAAGACGATAGAAATCCAGCTCCGCACTCAAGATATGCACAACCTAGCAGAAAACGGCATCTCCGCGCACTGGCGATATAAAGAGGCCGACCCCAAGGCTTTAATGAAAGAGGATAAAAGGTTAATCTGGCTGCGGGAAGTCGCAGAGCTTTACAAAGAACAAAAAAGTCCAAGGGAGTTTTTAAAAAGCCTGAAAACGGATCTCATTCCCGAAGAAGTCTATGTGTTTACTCCCCAAGGGACGGTTATCACTCTTCCCTTGGGTGCAACGGCTTTCGACTTTGCCTTCCGTATTCATTCTGAGCTGGGCCTTCGTGCCGGAGGCGCCAAGATCAACGCCAAGCTAGCACCCTTAAAAACCATCCTCAAACCCGGAGACATCGTAGAGATCCTGGAAAATCCGAATGCGATCCCAAGCAGAGATTGGTTGAACGCGGCCTACACGTCAAATGCCAGGCATCATATCAAGCGCTGGCTCAATCAACAGGAGCGGATAAAAAACATCCACCTCGGCAAAAAAATGTGGGACAAAGAACTGGAAAAATATACCCTTCCTCCTGGGGTGAGAAAAGGTCCCGCAATGTGGACGCGTATTTCTCAGGCTGTCCCGTTTAGAATGGAAAAGATTGACGACTTCTATGCTCTTTTAGGGTTCGGAAAGGTCGTCTCCAACAAACGGCTGATGGAAAAAATCTTCCCAGAAATGGACCTGACCGCAAAAAAAGAATCTCTTCTCGGAAGGGTTGTCACAAAGGTCAAGAAGAAACCCGAAACAGTCGTCCTCGTGAAAAATGAGAAAGGGGCCTCGACAAAACTCGCAAAATGCTGCAATCCCATAAAGGGAGAGTCGATCACTGGATACATGACCTCTGGAAAAGGAATAACAGTTCATTCGCTCCGATGCCCTCTTGTCACGAAAGAAATCCTCGATCCGCAACGAATGATCGAGGCGTCTTGGGACAAGGCAATCAAAGGCGTTTTTTCTGGAAAACTTTTGATCGAGGGGGAGGATTCACCCGGTGTCCTGGCAAGGCTCACGACTATGATCGCTCAACAAAAGGGCAACATCACAAAAGCCGAAGTGATCACATTTCCTGACAAAAAGGCACAGATCAAGCTCACGCTCAACATCCTGGATATAGAACACCTTGAAAACATCATAGAGAAGATCTCTGGGATTAAAGAAATCTTTTCCGTGGAAAGAGTGTAGAGGTTAGAGGGTCTTTGTCACTTTACCCGAACGAATGCACCGTGTGCACACCCAGATCTTTTTTGGGCCTGACTGGGTCTGTGCTTTGACGTGCTGCAGATTTGGCTTCCATTTTTTCTTGGAGGCCTTATGTGAATGGCTGACCGATTGACCGAAGCTCGGCCCTTTTCCACAAACATTGCATACTTTTGGCATTTTTCTCTCTCTTAAAAAATACGTTTATACCACAAATCCAAAGAAATTCCAAATACATCTTTGTTAGAGTAAGCATCCTTGTTTCCGTGATAAGTGGATTAGCCGGAAAAAGAGGGAGTCACTGTCCTTATGAGTCGGATGGTGGTGGGT
>CAZXJE010000301.1:0-4127 GCA_964640835.1 uncultured Eubacteriales bacterium | reverse complement strand
CAAGGATGCTATCTGCCAGGTGGTAGAAATTGTTTTTATAAAGATAAAAATATACAATGGATGTCTTTAAAAGAAGATACGGCATAGAATTGGGATGAGGGAAAATTTTTTTGGGGGGGAAGGCAACTGAAGTTTTTAAAGAATTGAGTGATCTATGACTGAGAAAAAAAAGGGACTTCTTTTTCGTTATTCGGATATACGTCTCCGCGTGATGGATATTGCCTGTGCGGGATATCTTGGATTAGTAGGATTCCTTCTGATCTTTTTTCATAAAACCGTGGTTTTTTGGCCACGCTTGGTCTTGATCCATGCAGTTCTGGTTTTTGCCATATTGGAGCTCGTCAGGGTTGGAGAGAAAAATCCACATAACAAAATTCTGTGGTTTTTTCGCACCTTTTATCCCATCGCCGTTTTCCTCTTCGGCTGGAGCGAAGTGGGCACGATCGTCCGGATGTTCTTCGGGACGTTTTGGTTCACGGCTCCTGCGATAGCCATAGACAAATTTCTCTTTGGTGTCCATCCCACCGTATGGTGCCAGCAGTTTTTCAGCCCCATACTGGATGAGATTTTAGGTTTTTTTTATGCCAGCTATTACCTCTTTATGCCGGCTGTGGTCCTTCTCCTCTACATTAAGGGAAAACGGGAAGAGACTTTGGCTGCATTTTCTTTCTTGTCCGTAACCCTTTTGTCCAATTATTTCCTCTTTTATCTTCTGCCGACGCTGTCGCCCTTGATGGCCGAGGGCCTCATGGACCTGCATACAAAGAAGTATACAGGGTACTTATTCACGTGGTTCATCCGCACGATCCAGGCGAGTGCTGGGATGGCAGGTGGAGCGTTTCCCTCATCGCATATATCTGAAGTGTTTGTGATTGCTCTGGTGGCTCTCCGGTATGCGAAGAAGCTGGGATTTGTATTGCTTCCTGCATCCTTCGGAGTGGCAGTTTCTACAGTTTACTTGGGCTATCATCATGCTGTCGATCCTATCTTTGGCTTCATTTGGGGTGGCCTCTGCTACTATGTCACACTGAAGGTGCTCCAGGCCAGAAACGAGGATCCTCTCAGCACTTGAGTCTCTCAGATCTATTTTTTTGGCTTGATTTTTAAATCCTTTTGAACAGAATGAGGGCCCGGTGATTTTAACAGCGTATCAGGCTCAAATGATATAGACTAAAGCGACAAAAAAGACTAAAATGGCTGCAAGGAGCCCGAAGAGGACAAAGATTTGAGGATGAAATGCCCCAATTGCCAGTACGAGAATCCATCTGAGACGAGGTTTTGCGGGAATTGTGGTTCTTCATTATCCCCTGCGGGTGAAGTTCCTGTCCAACCAACCAGAACCCTCATAATTTCTACGAGAGATCTAACCATTGGAAGTACATTTGCGGGGAGATACCAGGTCATCGAGGAGTTGGGAAAGGGAGGCATGGGCAAGGTCTACAAAGTCCTGGACACAAAGGTTGAAGAAAAAGTCGCCCTCAAGCTCCTGAACCTGGAATTTGTAGCGGGTGACAAAACCCTCAATCGCTTCAGGAACGAGCTGAAGCTGGCACGGAAGATCTCCCACCGTCATGTGTGCCGGATGTACGACCTCAGTGAGGCGGAAGGGATGCCGTATATCACAATGGAGTATGTGTCCGGGGAAGATCTGAAAAGCCTTATCCGCAGGATCGGACAGTTTACTGTAGGAAAAACCGTTTTTATTGCCCGCCAGGTTTGTGAAGGACTGACAGAAGCACACCGGTTGGGCGTTGTTCACCGTGATTTAAAACCCCAGAACATCATGATCGACAGTGAAGGGAACGTCCGGATCATGGATTTTGGGATAGCCCGCTCTCTGAAGACAAAGGGGATCACGGATACGGGAGAGATCTTTGGCACTCCCGAATACATGTCTCCTGAAAGCCTCGAAGGGAAAGAAGTTGATGGGAGGACGGACATCTATGCTCTGGGCATCATCCTCTATGAGATGTTGACTGGTCGTGCGCCTTTCGAGGGAGAGACTCCTCTCACTGTGGCACTCAAGCAGAAAACGGAAATTCCCAAAGATCCCAGGAATGTCAACGCACAAATTCCGGAGAACCTCAGTCATCTGATCCTGAAATGTCTGAACAAAGAGAAAAGCAAAAGATATAAAGATACAGAAGAATTGACAGCGGAATTGGCAAAGATCGAAGGAGGAATGCCCCGCACGGAAAAGATCATTCCAGAGAGACGGCCGGTCACATCCAGAGAGATCACAGTCAAGTTCAGTTTGAGGAAGCTTTTTGTTCCAGCTTTGTTTTTTATCGCCGTCGTTGTTATCGGGATTTTAGCCTGGCGGTTTCTCGCACAGAGGAGGACCGTGGCGTTCGCTGCCGATAAACCATCGCTGGCGGTCATGCATTTTGAGAATAACACAGGGGATGAAAATCTCGACCACTGGAGAAAGGCTCTTTCGGATCTTTTGATCGCAGACCTCAGCCAGTCCAAATATATCGCTGTGCTAAGTGGGGAAGAGCTCTACAATATCCTCGAGGAAAAAAATCTCCTGGATACCAAAAGCTATTCTTCGAGAGCGTTGGAGGATGTTTCATTCCGGGCGGGTGTGCAGTATATGCTAGTGGGAAAGATGATGATGGCTGGGGACACAATCCGGATCGACACGACGCTGCAGGAGGCAAAAACAGGAAAAGTTGTCGGATCTGAAAGGGTTGAAGGCCAGGGCGAAGACAGCTTTTTCGCCATGGTGGATGAGTTGACCCGGAAGGTCAAGACAAGTTTCAAACTCAGTGCCGACGAAATAGCCAGCGATCTTGACGAGTCGGTTGAGAAGATTACGACCAACTCTCCGGAAGCCTATAAATATTACAGAGATGGGACCAAGTTTCTCAACAATGGGGATTGGGCCCAGAGCATTGCTGTAATGGAAATGGCTGTTGGAATCGATCCGGAATTCGCCATGGCTTACCGAGCCTTAGCTGCAGCCTATGAAAACCTTGGGTATAGATCGGAATCAAAGGCTCGTCTTGAGAGGGCGTTCGAACTTACGGATCGTGTTTCAGACAGAGAGAGATATCACATCCAGGCTAACTTCTACTTGCAATCGGAAAAAACCTTTGACAGAGCCATTGCGGCCTACACTCAACTCCTAAAGTTGTACCCTGAGGATGGGACCGCCAGTAACAATCTCGGATCGATTTATAACGCTTTGGAGCAGTGGGATAAGGCTGTTGAAACTCTGGAAGACATCAGGAAATATAAAGATGAATCTGTCCTGTCTTACTGGAATCTCCATGAAGCCTATTCATGTAGAGGCGAAACGGAAAAGTCTCGAGAGGTTCTTGAAGACTATTTGAATAACATCTCAGAAAATGCAATCATTTATGACTTGCTTTCACAAAAATTTATTCGTGAGGGAGAATATGATCTTGCCTTTGCAGAGGCGGAAAAGGCCTTTGCCCTCGATCCCACACACTACCGCAATTTTATCTTGAGGGGAGATCTTTTTTATTATCAGGGAGACCTGGCCGGCGCCGAGAGCGAGTACATGAAGTTGTTTGATGTCAAGGAGCCCGTCGCGCATGATATCGGCCTGCGGAGGCTGGCCGGGCTCTATGTGTTGCAGGGCAGATTCGATCAAGCAAGAGAACAGTTGGATCAGGGATTGGATTTAGCAAGCATGCTTGAAGATCAAGTGTGGGAAGCCTGGTACCATCTCTATTCGGCATACGTGTCTATGAGGACGGGAGATTTGAAGGAAGCATTGGAGAGTTGCGAGCAAGCTGGAAGTGTTGCCGGAGAAGCGGGTGTACTGGACATACAACGACGGGCTTTGTTCATGAGGGGATTGGTTTTTCTCGAGATGGATGCGGGGGAAGCAGTACAAGAGACGGCTCATCAGCTTCTGGTGTTGATCGATCAAGGAAAAATTGAAAAAGCGAAAAGATACCACCATCACCTTTTGGGAAAAATAGAGCTGAAAAAAAGTAACTTTGCTCAAACCATCCAAGAATTTACAACCGCGATTTCTCTCCTGCCCGCTGAATTCAATGTCGATTCCTGGCACGCCTTATTCATGGAACCACTAGCCCGGGCTTATTATATGAATGAGAATATTGAGAACGCTCAGAGAGAGTATGAGAAAA
>CAZXJE010000300.1:0-4151 GCA_964640835.1 uncultured Eubacteriales bacterium | reverse complement strand
CTCATATATTATATTATGTAATGACTCATATATTTAGGAGGTTAAAATGGCGATTATCCGTTGGGATCCTTTTCGGGATCTGGTCACTCTTAGAGAAAAAATGAATCGTCTGTTCGAAGAGGCATACTCTACTCGAGGAGAAGAACGAAATTTGGTTTCCAGTTCATGGACGCCTTCGGTTGACATCTACGAAACCGAGCAGCATCTCATATTGACAGTTGAGGTTCCAGGGATCGAAGACAAAAACATCGAGATCAAGATCGAGGACAACACTCTCACTCTTAAGGGAGAGCGCAAGTTCGAAAAAGAGACAGAAGAAGAAAATTACCATCGTATAGAAAGAGCCTATGGTTCTTTCTACAGGTCTTTCTCCCTGCCGCCCCATATCAACCAGGATAAGATCGAAGCAGAACATGAACATGGTGTGCTGAAGATCACCATGCCAAAAAAACACGAAGCTAAACCCCGAACGATCAAAGTTCTCAAATCTAAGACAAAAGCTGCGCCTGAAAAGAAAACGAAAAAATAAAGTAAACACTCAGACAAAGTGGAGCGCCCAGGTTATTCTGCCTGGGCGTTTTTTTTTGTGGATATATCAGGATTTATGAATACATCAGGCCTGCGCTATTGTGAGTCCACGGACCTCTTGAGCGCCTGCCTCTAGTAACAATCTGCTGCATTCTCCCATTGTTGAACCCGTAGTGAAGACATCATCAACGAGAAGGATGACCCTGTTCCTAACCTCCTCCTGCCTGTTGACGGCAAAGGCTCCCTTCACGCTTCTCTGGCGATCTTCCAGAGCCAGCGACATCTGAGGCGGCACATTTTTCACTTTCACCAAATGCTTATCAAGGAGTTGCACATCTTTGAAGCCAGCCAAGTATTTAGCGATGATCTGAGCATGGTTATAGCCTCGTTCCCGCTCCCTTTTGGGATGGAGCGGCACAGGGACTATGGACTCTAGCCCCCACCACAAAGCCTCCTCATGTGCGAGAGCATTGAGGGCAAATTTAGCAAGACCTTCAGCAAGAACGGGCAAATTGTGGAACTTGCAGAGCAGGATGATCTCCTTCAGTTTTCCCATGTATCGTCCACAGGACCTATGGCGGGAATAGGGGGGTTTCTCGTGGAGGCAAGACTCACAGAAATGAGGATCGAGATTTCCCTCAAAAAAGCGCCCACAGCTTATACAAAAAGACGTCCGTGTCGGCTTAACAGCTTCCCAACACGAGTTGCAGACTTGCCTTTCGTTTGGCGATTCTAATAAAACCGAACACAGCCGGCAGAAGGAAGGAAAAAAAATGATCTCGAAAGATCTGACTCTAGATAATGTGTCATTTAAAAAGGAGAACTTCAAGAAGCCTCTTCCTCTTCTTTTTGCTGGCAAACAATACAAAGAGGGGTCCATGGAACGACATTCAGTCGTTTTTTACTGATCTTCACTCCACAGCTCTCGCAAACGCTAAATTCGGCAGTTTCGACCCTTTTTAGCGCTTGATCGATCATGGCTAGCTTTTTTCGCTCCGAATCGGAGAGGCTGAGGAGAAATTCCTTGGTGTAAGAACTTTCTGCTTTGTCTCCAATATCCTGTACAATTCCTGTTTCCACTTCTTTACTTTCGGAGTAAAATTCACTCAATTGATGGTTAAGCTCCTGCCTCTTTTCCAGGAGTATTTTCTTATAACGTTCTCTCTCTTGTTTGTTCAACCTGTCCCCCTTACTTCGCGTATTGTTTTCCTCGAGCGATTGTTAAGGAGCGATAGATCTGCTCCAAGACCATAATCCGGCTCAACTCATGAGAAAAAGTCATCTTCGAAAGGGAAAGAAGTGTATCTGCTCGGTCCAACACCCTTTCCGCCAATCCCAAGAATCCACCCAGGACAAAAGTGACAGCGCGAGCGGAACTTACGGAGGTTCTGTCTAAAAAACGCGCAAATTCTTCAGAGTTCATCTCTTTTCCTCTGTGAAAAAGACAGATAATATAATCATCCTTGAAATGTTTTTCAAGCCCCTTAGCTTCAATTTCTTTTATTCGCTCTCCATCTTTCTCAGAAAGGCCCTTGGCATCTTTGGTTTCAATAAGTTCACAGCTCTCGATCTGATTGATCCTCCGCAAGTAATAGTCCTGCAGATTTTTTATGTCCACATTTCGAGTTTTTCCCGGCCATAAAACTTTTAATCTCATAAAAACAGCTCTCTTTCTCTCCCGTCCTTCACAGCCTGTCGATTTCAAAACAAAAATTGTTCATAAAAAATAATGCCTAATAGCTAAAATGTCAACATCTTTATAAGAAATGCTAGCATTTCCAAGACTGTGACGGAGTAATTTCTCAATGACAGTATTAAGTGATCAGATTGTGTCGTTGAGAAAACCGTGAGAAGGGACGTTCATGGAAACGCTTCCTTTTGAAAGTTAAAGGGTAAGTTTTATGCCGTCGCCCCACAATTTCTCAAGAGAATAGTATTCCCTTGCCCTTGGAGAGAATATATGTACGATAAATTCTCCATAGTCCATCAAGATCCATTCCGCATTTTCTTTGCCTTCTACGCTCAATGGCCTGACCGACAGATCTTTCAGTTCCTCTTCTATGCCCTCATAGATGGCAACATTCTGCCTGGATGAATTACCGTGCATGATGATAAAAAAATCGGTGAAAGAAGAGATCCCGGTAAGATCCAGAACCACAATATCCTCTGCTTGTTTCATCCGGCTGGCCTCTACGGAGATCTTCACGCTTTCAGGAATTTTTCTCGTGTTGGTTGTCTTCTCGGTTTTTGCATTCATTTTTTTCGCAAATAAAGACGTCTCTCCTTAATGTAGTTTTCGACATTTTCCGGCACCAGACTCTCGATAGACTGGTTTTTCCCAACCTTTTCTCTCACCTCAGAAGAGGAAATATCCAAGGTGTCGATGGAAAGAAGATATATCTTGTGGGAGAAAAGCTCTTCGTTTTCCTTTTCAATAGGTCCAGAAACCTCGACCATCCTTTGATTGTACTTTTCAGTTAGGATCTTTTTGGCATCAGCCAGGCGAAAACCGGGACGGTTCATGACTATGAAGGAACATTGCTCCAATACAGCCTCATAATCTTTCCAAGTATCTATTTCCAAAAAGGCATCGATACCCAGCAAAAAAAAGACCTCTGTCTGTGGGTACATCTCCTTTATCCTATTCAGGGTCACTATCGAGTAAGAAGTCCCTCTGGCATCGATCTCGATAGAGGATGGAAAGAACCGGTTAAAAGAGGACAAAGCAAGCTCGACCATTTTTAAACGGTGCTCCGCTGAAGCCACATCCACAGATTCCTTGTGGGGGGGGATGTAAGAGGGGATGAACAAAATCCTGTCGAAAGAAAAAATATTTTGCACGCTCTCCACGGCCTTCACATGGCCACAATGGATGGGATCGAACGTTCCTCCGAAAAGTCCGATCCTCTTTTTTTCCATTTTATACATAGGTGCCGTCCTGCATTTCCTCAAGGGCCCTCGACATCGCATCGGTCACCTGTTTGAGTCCGATCTTTTGTAAGGCAGATATGGCAAAAAATGGCAATCCCTCCTGTTCTGCCAGTTTTTTCAGCTTCTCCAGCCTCTCCTCCGAACCCGGCAGAAGGTCTATCTTGTTTGCCACCACAATCTGAGTACGCTTGACCAAACGATGATCAAAAGCTTCAAGCTCTTTTTTCACTGTATGGAAATCCTCGACAGGATCTCTCTTCGAGTACGGAGAGATATCGATGATGTGGACCAATATTTTTGTTCGTTCAATATGCTTGAGGAACTTGATGCCCAAACCGTGTCCCAAATGAGCGCCTTCGATCAAGCCGGGAATGTCAGCGATGACAAAGCTCCTAAACGCATCCACATCCACAACACCCAGGTTGGGAACGAGTGTTGTAAAAGGATAATCGGCGATCACGGGCTTTGCCGCTGATATCCGCGAGATCAAAGTGGATTTCCCCACATTCGGGAATCCGACAAGCCCCACATCCGCGATCAGCTTTAGCTCGAGCATGAGCTCCCTCTCATCACCAGGCTGTCCCTCCTGACGAAAGCGAGGAGCCTGGTGGGTGGAGGATGTAAAAGAGGCATTACCCCTCCCCCCTTTCCCTCCCTGCCCCGCAAAAAACTTCAAATCAGGTGAGCCAAAA
>CAZXJE010000299.1:0-4167 GCA_964640835.1 uncultured Eubacteriales bacterium | reverse complement strand
TATTATGATAAAATTTCAAGACTTTAAACTTCGATTTGAAAAGGAGTCCCCCTAGTGAAGAAAATAACAATCCCATCTAAACAAGAATTAAGCCGCCGTCGTTTTCTAGGTAGCTCTGCTGCTGCTTTGGCTGGTGTCGGATTAATCGGCCGAGCGAAACTTTTGGGTGCAGATGCGTCTGTTCAAGATGAGGAAACGAAGATCAAAGAGTACAGGATGTTGGGCCGAACAGGATTTAAGGTTTCTGACGTGGCGTTCGGAGCCGGAGAACTGGCAGAACCCGCTCTCCTCGAGGCCATCCTGGATGCAGGGATCAATTACATCGATACTGCGGAAGGATATGGAAGAGGACGCTCTGAAAGGATCATTGGTAGCGTCATCAAAAACCGTGAAAGGAAGAAAATTTTTGTCACGACAAAGCTGGGCTTGAGAGGAGACCTCACAAAAGATGCCATCAAAGGCAGAGCCCTCAAGTGCTTGGAACGGCTTCAGACAGAATATGTCGATTGTCTGATGATCCACATGCCTTCCACTGTGGAACAACTGAACACCGAAGGATTTCATGCCGCTTTTGAAGAGCTCAAGGCCGAAGGGCGTGTGCGCTTCCGCGGCCTTTCCAACCATGGAGCTCAGTGGGGGGATGTTCCTCAAACCATGGAGAAGGTCCATCTGGCGGCTGCAGAAGACGGCCGCTTCGATGTGGCGCTTCTCGTCTACAACTTTCTCCAAAAAGACGAGGGCGAGAGGATTTTAAAGGCTTATAAGCAAAAGAATATCGGTACGACCTTGATGAAAACCAATCCTGTCCTGAATTATATGGAAGTAAAGGAACAGGCAGGCCAGTTGAAAGAAGAAGGCAAGGAAGTCTCGGAACGGCTGCAAAATCTTCTCGATAGGCTGAAGGGGAGAGCCGATGCCACTGAAGCCTTTCAGAAACAGTATGGCTTAAAAAGCTACGACGAAGTCCGTAGTGCGGCCATAAAGTTTGTTCTCAATAATCCCGATGTCAGCTGTGCATGTCCCACTATCAAAAATTTCAGCGACCTGGAATTTTATGGGAATCTTTCCGGAACCAGCTTCGACATTAACGCCGAAAAAACGCTGGCAGCCTACAAGGCCCTCTATGGTGATCTTTATTGCCGTCATGCTTGCGGCAAGTGCGAGTCAAACTGTCCTCATGCCGTGCCGGTGAACACGATCATGCGCTACAATCATTACTTTCAAGCGCAGAGCCGTGAGAAAACAGCCATGGTCAAATATGCGGCACTCCCACAGAATAAAGCCGATAAATGCCGGAGCTGTTCCGGATACTGTGAGAGCTCCTGCCCTTATGGAGTGCCTATTCAGGGGCTGCTTGTATTGGCTGACCATACACTCACTCTGAATTATTCATAAAAGCTGCTGCACAAGGTGATATAGAAACATGCGTGCAAAGGAAGAGCTCAGAAGAACACTTCAGCGGATTGATAGAAAGGGGTACAAGGCCTACAAGGATGTCGAGGATCTTTATGATTTCAGAGAGTACCAGCTCTTTATCGACCGGTCAGGCCAAGAGATCATCGAGCCTAACACGGTTATATATATATAATTTTTTTAATATGACGTGTCAAAAACAACTTCAAGACCTCCATGGGAGAAAAATAGGTGAGTTTTGTATAGACCTTAGAACCAAACCAAAAAGGCGGGTTGGACATTTTGATGTGTCTCTTTTTCTCCAAGATGAGAATCGTGCAGTGAGTAAGCTTCCCATCATCACTGGACTCTTCAGCCTGGGAAACAGGAGACATAAAGTTTTTCCATGGTTTGATATCCATTATCTTGATCGTGTTGATTTCGCAAAGAGAGAGCCGATGAGCCTGAGCAAGAAAAATGGCCTCGCCGAGAGTTTGTTCCGGATGGTCGGTGACATAATCCCTCCGGGCGGGATGATTTTTCTATCCTATCTGACGGATAGCGTCTGGGGATTCCATAGCCGTCTTCACGAATTCACCCGGCGCGCTGTCAGTGTGCGTTCTCTCCGGATCCCAGCCGCTGCTCTTCCTCTAGGGCGTCTCCTCTTTCTGAGTGGCTGCCAAAATATCAAAAGCGATGCGTATGATGTGCAGGGATCTGGGAGGCTTGCGGGAGAAAAGGCCCCCACACCCCAATACAAAAAGACCTTTCTCAAAAGGCTTGTGGTCCAGTTGGAAGAGTATTTGTCTCACGAGTCGAGTGAGCTCTACACACCCATCGAAGAGATATGCCGGTCTCATGCCACTGAGATCCTCGAAAGTGCAAGATTATTGATTTAAACTGTCCGTCGATTATCTTGGGGGTCATGCCCACATCTTTCTTTGTGTGTAGGGTCCATTCCCCGAATGGACCGAGAAAAAACGGACCGTTTCCCAAACGGTCCCTACATTTCAATAGAGCAATCACCAATCGGAACACATAAAACGCAATGTGAATTCATATCATCACGGATTTGGGAATGTTTGCCCTCGGGAGATTAGAATTTCTTTGTGGAATAGGTTATATTAATCGCATCTGCTAATACCAACCCAATCGAAGGAGAAGACACATGGATTTTCAGAGCCTCTCTTTCCCTGATGCCCCTATGATCAAGGCCTCCCCTCCCGGCCCGAAGTCCCAGGAATATTTAGATTTCCAGTCAAATACCGAGGGAGCCGCTGTCTCTTACCCGAAGGGCATGCCCATGGCCCTTCACAAAGCCATGGGGGCGACGGTGATGGATGTGGATGGCAATGTGTACATCGATTTTTTTGGCGGTGCCGGAGTTATGAATGTCGGTCATTCCAATCCTCATGTCATTAAAGCGGCTGAATATCAACTGGCAAGAATCACGCACGCTTTGGATATGCCCAATCCCGCCCGCCAGACGTTGGTTAAAATGCTCTTCCGGATACTTCCCTCAGAGATCGAAAAGGTTTTTTTTGGCGGTCCCACGGGGACAGATGCGGTCGAAGCAGCTATGAAACTTGCCAAATACAACACCGGGCGGATTCCGATGATCTCTTTTGAAGGGGCTTACCATGGGATGACTGCAGGAGCACTCTCCCTTTCCAGTGGACTCCAGTTCAAGGAAGATTTTTATCCGCTTCTTCCCGAGGTACATTTTGTGCCATACGCCTATTGTTACCGCTGTGTCTACGGGAAAAAGCCAGAGTCATGTGACCTCGAATGTGCCAAATATCTGGAGCATGTGCTCGAGGACCCGCACTCTGGTGTGGGTAAGCCTGCTGCCATCATTGTCGAGGCCATCCAAGGGGAAGGGGGTTCCATCGTACCTCCTGAGGGATTTATCCCGAAGATCAGAGAGATCTGTGATAGTTATGAGGTGCTGTTGATCCTCGATGAGATCCAGGCAGGCTTCTGTCGAACAGGAAAGATGTTCTCTTTTGAGCATACGGGGACAGTACCGGATATCATGACTATGAGCAAGGCCCTCGGCGGCCTGGGTTTTCCCATCTCTTGTGTCGCTTATAAAAAGAATCTGGATACATGGACACCGGGAAAACATATCGGCACGTTCCGCGGGAATGTTATGGCCTATGCCGCTGGAAGTGCTGGCCTAAAATTCATGCTCGACCACAATCTGGCCGAACATTCCGCGAATTTGGGTCAAACCATGCTCTCCTGGTTAAAGGAGATCGAATCCGACTCGAAGATCATCGGCGAAGCGCGGGGCAAGGGCCTCATGTTGGGAGCCGAAATAGTGATGGATAAGGATTCCAAGGAACCGGCACCGGAATTAGCGGCAAAAGTGAGATCGATCTGTCACCGTCACGGCCTTTTGATCGAGATCGGCGGCCATTACAATAACGTGGCGCGATTCCTCCCCCCTCTGGTCTTGACAGAAGAGTTGGCCATCAAGGGTATCGAGATCTTTGAAGATGCTGTCCGTGATACGGAAAAGACATTATAATTCGCGCTGCAAGTCCAACCCCATCTATCTTTTGTAAAACGGGAATATCCTATCAATATCTCTGTGATGTTGCAATCCATATGCCTTATGGTGTAAATATTTATCTTTGAGTCTTTATAAAGCCAGATTGTTATTGGCGGGCAAAGGAGAAAGAGATGAAAAAAAGGGTAAGGCGCGAAGTCGCCGAGCTTTTCGAAAAAGAGAAAGAAGCATATATCCCGAGAAAAATAACCAAAGAAGAT
>CAZXJE010000298.1:0-4171 GCA_964640835.1 uncultured Eubacteriales bacterium | reverse complement strand
GGCCCCCCAACTGTCGTCACCTCCCACGCCCATCTGTTTATAGTCGACGTTAAAAGTGACATAGGGCTGCCGGGCCAATTTATAGCTATGAGACGCCTTCTCCAGTTCTTCGGTCGTGTAGTGATGGGCGCTTACGCTCAGGAGCGGCATCCCGATAGCCAGCAATCCGACACCTCTATCATCCCTCAAAGCTACCCAGCGCACATCTGTTTTGTTTGCGTTCTCTTGCGGCTTAGAATAGTCCACAAATTGATCATCCACAGAACCTTCGTACAGGCTAACTCTTGCACCTTCTTTTCTGTCCCAATGGTTTTCATGAGGGCCCCGGCCATACCACAAGAGCGAATCGAACGCAGGAGGGAGGGTCATCTGCATACCAAACTTGGGCAGTTCCGAAAGTTCTCCCTGAGGCTCAAACCGCCCCTCGATGAGGACATCCCCGCTCCCACACACCGTAAAAACCGTTGTGTAGGGAGAATCGTTTGCCGCCAAAGAGTTCTCAACAGTTATCCGGATGGCTTGAGGAGCGATTGTTTCAACATCCACACGTAGAATCTTCCTATCTCGACCGGCGTGGCGCCATATACCGCACCGATCGGGCATCCTGTTTCCTCTATCATTATCTGTTGGTGCACGCCAAAAATGTGGAAGTGGACCTGACCTTACAAGTTCAACTCCCTGATAGCGGAAAGATGAGATAGTCCCTTCTTTTTTCGAGAAATGGATGCCTAAATTTTCTCCGGATATTTCTATGGAATCCTCTTTTTCCGAGGTGACCAAGTCCGGCATATCGGCTACATTTATGTCTGTCATTGGGGTTATCACCCAGGGTATTAAAAACTGCTCCCATGCGATCTCATGTCCTTCATCTGACCAGAGAGTACCATCCTTCATTCGAAAACTCAGGTCCAACCAGTATTCCGCTCCGGATTTTAGGTCGGGCTTTTCAAGAGGAATCGTGAGTCTTTCTCCATATCCAGGAGCCACATCCATACTAGGAAGTGTACCGCTGGAAATAACTTCATCATCTCCTTTAAGCTCCCAAAAACATTTGAATTCCCTCAAATTGGTGAAATCGAAGCGGTTGACGATATCCAGTTTGCCCTCGGAGAGATCCACGGGCTTGAACTGGATATACTGGTAGATTTTTTTCACTTCATACAGACTGGGATGTGGCGTTCTGTCGGGCGCAACCAAACCATTCATACAAAAATTACCGGAACTGGGTGTCCCCGGAAGGCCAAAATCTCCGCCATAAGCAAAAAAGGAATCATTTTTGGAGGATGTGCTATCCAGAGCTTTTGAGGTTTTTGCGATCCATTCTTCCGGCACTTTTTTCCTCAACCCCTGGTCCACCCAATCCCAAATAAAACCACCCTGGAGATGTCTGTATTCATAAATAAGGTCCCAGTAAGCCTTGAGATCCCCCACACTGTTTCCCATGGCATGAGCATACTCACACATAATGTATGGCCGGTCCAGATCCCTGAGACCGTAGGACTTTACTCTCTCGGGCGGAGGATACATGGGACAGATAATATCTGTGTGTGGCCTCTCCCCTGCCCGTTCATAGTGAACGGGCCGCGTGGGATCCCGGCCGTGGATCCAAGCGGATGTGGCTTCAAAATTCACACCATCTCCTCCTTCATTTCCTAGGGACCAAATGATGACCGATGGATGATTCTTATCCCTTTCCACCATCCGGACCGTCCGGTCGAGATGGGCCTCCCTCCACTCGGGATCATTCCCCAGCGTACGATCGGGACGATACCCCATCCCATGGGATTCGACGTTCGCCTCATCGATCACATAAAGACCGTAAAGATCACAGAGCTTGTACCACTTGGGATCGTTGGCATAATGAGATGTGCGGACAGCATTGATGTTGGACTGTTTCATCAACTTTATGTCCTGGATCATGGACTCCTCAGATAAGGTGTGACCGGTGTCGGGATCATGTTCATGCCGGTTGACACCTTTGAGCAGGATGGGCACTCCGTTGACAAGGAGCTGGCCTCCTTTTATCTCGACCTCACGAAAGCCCACTTTCCAGGGAATAACCTCGACGATCGTTTCACTCTCGTCCTTTAAAATCAGAAGGATCGTGTAGAGATCGGGATTCTCAGCAGACCACTTCTTGGGATTGGGAACTGGATGCTGGATATTCAGAACAGTGCTACCCTCCGCCTCTACCTGAACGGACTTTTCAACGGGCTGTAAGAATGGCTTGTTGCCAGCCTCAAGAAACAGGACTTCCAACGAACAATTCCGGAGTCTCTGTGAAAAGTTCTGGATGGATACTTCCATCTCAAGGGTGGCATCCCTATACATCCCATCAAGATCGGTTCGAATCCAGAAATCCTGAATGTGGAGGTCTCTGGTCGAAAAAAGAAAGACATCACGGAAGATCCCACTCAGGTGCCAAAAATCCTGGTCCTCGAGATAGGAGCCATCACTCCAGCGATAAACCTCTACGGAAAGAGTGTTCCGCTTGCCCCAAAGATGAGGTGTGATGTTAAATTCTGCAGGAGTCCGGCTTCCCTGGCTGTATCCGACCCTTTGGCCGTTCACCCATAGGTAGAATGCGGATTCTACACCCGCAAAATGCATGAACACTTGACGTTCCCGCCATTCGTCAGGGACATCGAATTTGAGACGATAGGAGCCCACAGGATTGTTGTCGTGAGGGATGTGTGGAGGATCGGCCTTGCCGAAGGGATAGGGAACATTGGTGTAGATGGGGATCCCGAAACCGCACATCTGCCAGTTCGAGGGAACAGAAATTGTTTCCCAATCGGCGTCATTATAATCCGTCCTGTAAAAATCCACAGTTCGATCTGCGGGTTTCTTAACCCACCGGAATTTCCACGTGCCGTTAAGAGAGAGAAGATATGGAGACAGATGATGATCCTCGCCAAGAGCCATCTCTATCGAGGGATAGGAAGTTTGTGTCGTGTGGGGAGCTCTCCGGTTTCTCTCTAGAACGGAAGGATTCTCCCAATCATAAACCGCCTCTTGGGAAAGGCCGGTATTTATAAGGAGAATGAAGATAGAGGAGAATACGATCGTTTTTTTCATAGCGAAATCTCCTGTTTTTCAAAAAAACTGAGTGAATGGCTCACAGGATCAAATCCACCTTACACCTGAATTACTCATACTATATCTTTATAAAAATCCTTTTTTTATACAGAGGCCACAGGATGAGGAACCACACCGAGAGGAGCATCAGGGGAAAAACAAGGGAGCCGATAAAATCCCCTGCAAACGGCCGGAGGAGCGATTCGTAGATATATGTTTTTAGAGGAATGGCCTTGCCTCCTGAGGAGACCTTCACTATGCCCAGCATTTTTGCCATTAGGGAAGATCCCACATAGATAGCGATGGCGTTAGTGCCGAACACGAGAAAAGGATAGGTCCACTTTTTGAGACCCAGACCGTCAACCAGCCCATAGCAAAGGCCTAAAACAAGAAGGGCAGCACCCGCCGTGAAAAGCACATACGTGCTCGTCCAAAGCTGTTTGTTGATCGGGAAAAAACCATGGAGCCAAAGCCCCATGATAGTCAATACGATTCCAACAGATAAAAGGCCAAAGGTTTTCAGACGCTTTGACCGGGAAAACCGCAGCCAGCCCCCGGCCAGTGTCCCAAGCAGGGTCGTGACCAGTGCTGGAAGTGTGCTCAATATCCCCTCCGGGTCGAAGTTCGGCGTGTACAAGTGGCCGGAAAGGAGCTGGGTATCGATATATCCACAGAGATTCCCCTTTAATTCAAGAACACCCGCATTGAATCCTGGAACTGGGATAAACTTCAGGATCAGCCAATAGGCCACAAGACAACCTGCAGAAATGATGATCCGGACCTTTGTTCCCGTCTTCAAAAATATCAAAGACGCGAGGAGGTAACAGATAGCGATACGCTGGAGGACTCCGGGAATCCTGAGTGTCAAAAAATCGAAATCGGGGATCAAACGGAGGAGCAGTCCTAAGGCAAACAGGATCACAGTTCTTTGGAAGATCTTACCGTAAAGTTGAAGGCTTCCAGAACTCTGTGTCTTCCTTCTCGACAAGGAAAAAGATAGCGAAACCCCTACGATGAACAAGAAGAATGGAAAAACCAGGTCTGTAGGTGTCCATCCATGCCACTTGGCATGACGCAGAGGGGGGTAAACATA
>CAZXJE010000297.1:0-4179 GCA_964640835.1 uncultured Eubacteriales bacterium | reverse complement strand
GACCGCTTCCATGAAAAGGCGGACCAGACCTACATCCTGACCAGCGAGTTTAGGGACCGTTTTTTTGGAGGCGCCCACCATTTCATCGCCGAGATGCTTGAAGCTGAATCCCCCGAAGTCGAGCCCGGATCCACGGTCCGCTATGCCATGCACAGCCAGATCGTCCGGAGCGGAAACCGGCTTATCGTAAAGGATTTCGCCTTTACCGAACCCGGCTTTTTCAATATGTTCTCTTTTGACTTGAGCGCGGGTGATCCGTCTCGATTGCTCTCGGAATCCTACCAGGTCGTGATCACGTCCGCCACCGCCCAGGCCTTTTTCAGCGGGGATGATCCCTTGGGAAAGATCCTCTCGATCCGGGTCGGGGACACCTACCGGGATTTCACCGTGTCAGGGATCGTCCGAGAGATCCCCGGGAATTCCAGCATTCGTTTCGACGGGATCCTCCATTACAGCCATGTCTTCGATGCCTATCAAATTGATAAAAACAACAATGATTTTGTAACACTCCCTATGTTTACGACAACCTTCCTGGATCTCCCCGATGAAGGGAGGGTGAGCTCTCTCCAGGCCAAACTTCCCTCCTTCAGCGACAGGCTTTACGGTCCCATGTGGGAGCGGGTCAAGATGGCACCGCCCAAGCAGGGCTTCGATCTCCTCAAGCTTGCTGATTATCACCGGAGCGATGTCAGTGTCTCTGCCTTTGCCTCGCCCGGCCATCCTGCCTTCTCCTGGGTGCTCTCCGGCATCGCACTCCTGATTCTAGTGCTGGCCTGTGTGAACTCTGTCAACCTGTCGCTGGCTCAAAGCTCCACGCGTTTGAAGGAGGTTGGAGTACGGAGAGTGATCGGAGCCAGGAAAGAGCAGCTCGTCGGCCAGCTTATGACAGAGTCTCTCCTCGCCGGCCTGATCTCTATGGTAGTAGGCCTTACGGTCGCCTCACTCCTCATCGTTCCATTCAACACCCTGACCGGGAAGAGGCTGGTTGAAAAAACGCTGCTGCATCCCCAGACACTCCTGATCGTCCTCTCTGCGGTCCTCGCAGTGTGTCTCTTTACAGGTCTGATTCCGGCCTTGAGCCTCTCCCGATTCCAAGCAAGCGATGTGTTCCAGGGACGCTTCCTCAGCGGGAGAAAAAGTCGACTGTCCCTTATTCTCATCATTTTTCAATTCACGGTTTCCCTTATTTTTATCATTGGGTCTCTGGTCATCACCCGGCAGCTTCACTTCATGACCTCGACAGACCTCGGGTATGATCCTTCGAACCTCATTCTCGTGCGCACACAGATTCCCGGAGAACGGGCCCCGGAGGGCAAATCTCTATTCGAGGTTTTCCGCAGCGAACTCCAGAATGACAGTCGCGTGCTTGCGGTCAGTGCCGATTCCGGCTCGGTGGGCACTCGCCACGGGAGTGTGACCCGCCGTTACGACAAGGAGGGGATCGAGCATATTGTCGAGGCCTTCATGATCGATCCGGACTATATGAAAGCATTGGATATCCCTGTGATTCTGGGGAGCGATTTTTCTCCTGAACGCCTGTATGATGCCCGGGAAGGCGTTCTGGTCAACGAAGCCTTTGTCAAGGATTTTGGGCTAAGGGATCCCGTGGGACAGCGATTCTCTGATTTCGCCGTGGACAAGTTCCCGGCCGAATACACCTTCGATCCTACCATCATCGGAGTTGTTCGGAATTTCCATGTGTTCTCGCTACATGTGCCCATCGGCCCCATGGCCTTTGGTCCCAGAGGATTCCCCCCCATCCAGAGGTTCCGCAATATCCTGGTCAAGGTGCGGGAAGGAGAGGAGCCTGTCATGCTCAAGCGGCTTGAGGCCATCTGGGCCGATGTTCGGCCAGACCTTCCTTTCAGCTATTCATTTCTGGATGACGATCTAGCCTGGGAGTACAGGAGGGAGCGAGACTGGGGCCGGATCGTGGGTTGGTCGACAGGTTTCGCCCTGGTAATTGCGTGCATGGGGCTGTTTGGATTGACAGCTGTGACGGTCGTACGCAGGACCAAGGAGACCGGTATCCGTATGGTGTTGGGAGCGAGCACAGCCGACATCTTTTTCCTTTTTACAAAAGATGTTCTGAAATGGGTGCTGACCTCCAACCTTATAGCGTGGCCGATCGCCCTGGTTGCGGCCCGGAACTGGCTGGATCTATTCGCATACCGTATCGATATAGGTATTTGGATTTTCGTTTTGGCCGCCCTGCTTTCTTTCCTGGTCGCAGGATTGACTGTAAGCTGGCACGCGATCCGGGCCTCCCTCTCCGATCCCGTTCAAAGCCTGCGCTACGAATAGGAATAAAAACAAGTCGCTGCATTCCCCCCCCGCTCATTGAATTTCCTCTCCTCTCTTAATTTTTACCCTCAGTTAACTTATCTCCATTTTGTTTATCTAAATGGAGTTCAGCTTCCTCCAAGTATTTAATAAGTTCGACTTGACTGTTGTGTGGGTAAAATTTATCGAATTCCATAAAATATCCTTCAGGGTCGTATCCCACAAACGCTTTGTATTTTGTGTCTGTCCCTTCCTCCAGTCTTTTTGATCGAAGCTCAAACAACTTGTGTTTTTGTACATAGGCAAACCAGTCTTCAATCTTTTCTATGATGAATGAAACAGTGACCCCTTTCTGCTCCGTATAGGAATGCATCCCTCTTGTTTCATCAACCAGGCCAACAAATCCCGAGGAAGATACCTGATATATTTTTGTCCAACCCTGATCCACTATCATTTCCAATCCTAGGATATCTTCATAAAAACGCTGCATACCTGTAATATCTTTGTAATAAAGCCAGGTGATCATTGATTTAAATCCCAGCCCCGATGGAGCTGATGTTTTTTCTCCGGTTGGAGAGAATATGGTTTCACACTTAGATAAAATCGGAATAAATTTTTCATTCTCAGGATGTTGATTAAAACGTTCAAACTCCAGGAAATAACCCTCCGGATCTAAAACCACAAAACCATCGTGCGGCTTTCCTTCCACCGGATTATATTTGAATTTCATTTCTATCCCCTGGTTCACCAAATATGTGTGCCATTCATCAAGTTGATCTGTAACCAGGGCGATTGCTACGGTTTTTGGCTCTTCGTCAGTGTGCATCCCTTTGGCTGCATCAACCAGGATCAAATAGGATGTGGGAGCGACACGGAGGATTTTTGCCATACCATAATCTGCAACTATTTGTATGCCCAATGTTTCAGTGTAGAATCTGGTAGCTCGGTCTAAGTCTTTGTAGTAAAAAAAGAGGTTGCTTGCGCGAATTCCAAAATCCTTGAGTGTTTTTTTTGTTTCTGTCTCCTTTTTTTCAGCGCAGCCAACTAAGAGAGATACGATCAATATAAATATCCAACTCGTCTTCTTAATGATTGAAAGATTCAAAAGTTTATTCTTCTTTTCCATTTTGCTATTTGCTGTCTGTCGAACCTTTAACGTACTTATCATACCAGGCAAGGTAGCGCTCATAACGATCTTTCTGAAAAGAGGGTATACGAATACCATGATGCTGACCAGGGTAAACCACTAACTGTGTTGTACGGCCGAGCCTGCGCAACGCTTGATAGAGTTGCTCGGAGTTTAGAACAGGAACATTCCAGTCCTTCTCTCCACACATGATCAATGTGGGTGTGACGATGTTTTCCACATAATTGAAAGGTGAGATGCGCTCCCATGCCTCAGCGTTCTTCCAGGGTAGACCGAACTCTTTTTCCCAAATACTTTGGTAGTGGTCGTGTCCGTAATTGGATCGGAAAAGCACTTCGCTTGCTCCAGTGATCGCCCCCTTGAAGCGGTCGGTTTTGGTGATCACATAATTGGTGAGAATGCCACCGTAAGACCATCCGCCAACACCAAGGCGTTCAGGATCGGCGTAACCTTTTTCAATAGCGTAGTCGACACCGGACATGACATCCTCAAAGTCCTTATTCCCCCAGTCAGCCCAAAGTGCTACGGAGAAATCCTGTCCATAGCCGGATGATCCCCGTGGAGTCATCAGGACCACCACATAGCCGTTGGCAGCGAACAGCTGTGCATCGAAATGAAATCCAAAATCGTACTGCGAAACAGGGCCTCCGTGATTTCTTAACAATGTGGGGTAGCGGAACTTCGTATCAAAACCCGGTGGTTTAAAGATAAATCCTTCGACTTCTGTGCCGTCTTTGCTTGTACAATGG
>CAZXJE010000296.1:0-4183 GCA_964640835.1 uncultured Eubacteriales bacterium | reverse complement strand
GCCCGTCCAGCCCTTCTCACGGTTTTCTCCACCACACAATTGGGACACTAAATGACGCAACTTGTGTTCCTACGATCACAGATTTGTAAATGCTTTCTATACCGGTTGAAAGCCTTGTGGCTAAATTGAAATAGGTCACTCATTGTGATATTCTTTCCGAGTGGAGGTTTTTTTGAATGGGAGAAAAGGAATTAAAAAAGGCTTTGATGCAAAAAAATAAAGAGTTTAAAGAGGTTGTTGAACTGCATCAGAAATATGACGCTGAATTGGAAAAATTTAAATCCAAGAATTATCTTTCCGATAGTGAAAAGCTCAAGATCAGAGAACTGAAGAAAAAAAAACTGGCGCTCAAGGATAAGATGTATATCATGATGACAGAATACAAGAAGTCTTCGGAATAATCGCAGCGCCGTGAAAAAGATGAACACAAAAAAGGGATTTCAATTTGCACTTGTCGGATCAGATACATTTCGTGGAAAAGAATTGACGAGTCTTCTCAACAAAAGAAAAATCCGCGTCAGCGGTATGGAATTTTACGACCCAGACGTCGAAGAGGAATTCAGCAAACTCACACAATTCCGAGAAGAGCCCAAGGTCGTTCATCATCTGGATGAAAATGCCTTTGAGGGGATTGATCTCGCTTTTTTGGCTGCAGACCCAAAGACAAACCGTAAATTTGGCCCGATAGCCTTGAGGAAAAAAACTTGGGTGGTTGATTTGAGCGAGACATTTAACAGGGATAGGAAAGTACCTCTGGTCGTTGTAGGTGTAAATGATAGCATTTTGCGAAAGAAAAAACATTGTATTGTCGCCAACCCTCATCCTGTGACAATATTTCTCTCCCATCTTTTTGACCTCCTCAAGCATCGTTTTGGCCTGGAAGAGGCGGATGCAACTGTGTTACAGCCCGTATCTGCCTTTGCTGATGCGGGAATAGAGGAATTGGCAAACCAATGTTTCGACGTGCTCCGTGGCAGCCAGATCGAGAAGAAGGTTTTTAAAACACAGATAGCTTTTAATCTGCTTTCCCAGACGGATGAAGTCGATTCCAATGGATTGACCACGACCGAGGAACAACTCATTTCTGAATTAAAGCGGATTTTTAACAAGAGTGAGTTTCGACTTACCCTCTCTCTCATTCAAGCCCCTGTCTTCCACACATATTCTATTATGACCCGGTGTCTATTAGAGAAAGAGGCGTCTATTCCTGATTTAGAAGACCTGTTTAAAAATGCGTTAAATTTTGAATTGGGGTCTCCCATCCCCTCTTGCCCCGCCTCGTCAGTGGCTATTGCTGGAAAAGATCAGATTTATATCGGAAGGATTAAGAAGGATGAATCCTTCCCAAGAAGTTTCTGGGTCTGGATTGTTGCTGACAATCTAACACGGGGTTCGGCCGTAAATGCGGTTGAAATTGCAGAAGAGATCTTATCTGCTCCACCAAACTGAAAAATGCGAGAGATTCTGAGGCTTTTAAAAATCACATTGAAGGAGAAGCGAAGTCTCCTCCTCTTCTTCATCTGCTCTATTTTTGTTGCGTTTTTTACGTATGTTTTTGTCAACTTGGTTCAACCCATCTTGGACAATATGCTCACCTATGAGTCACAAGTAGCCACGCAGAAAACTCGGCTAATGGATTATGTGTTTCGAAGCCTAAACATCTCTCAACAAGACATTTACTGGTTCCTTCCCCTCCTGGTCGTTGTCGTGATTTTCGGAAAGGGGATGTTCACCTTCCTTTCAACCTTGATCATGAAGTCTATCGGGCATCGTGCATCTAAACGACTCCGAGATGCACTTTTTGAACATCTCGTCTACCAGTCAATGGATTATTTTGATCAAAGGTCTACAGGTGAGATCATGTCCAGAGTCACCAGTGATGTGGACAAGATCCAACAAGCGGTATCGGGTAGCATGGGTGATTTTATTCGAGAATTTTTTGTCCTGGTTGCGCTCCTTTTTTACATCTTTTATACGGATTGGCGTCTCGCTATCGTTGCTTTTGTGATCGCTCCCCTTGCAGCCATCCCTCTCGCGATCTTTAGCCGAAAGCTCAAAAAGCGCGGGAAACAAAGTCAGGCCCGAATGGCTGGAATCTATGAGCAGCTCTATGAAAGCATCACCGGAAGCAAGATCGTCAAAGCTTTCACCATGGAACGGTTTGAACTGAAAAAGTTTTACGAGGCAACAAAAAGTTTTTTCAAGTCCAGCATGCGGCTTGCCAGGATAGAGAGCGTGTCTTCTCCTTTTATGGAATTTTTAGGGGGGGCTGTGGGAGCTTTTGTCCTCTATGTGGGGATGCGGAGGATCACCGAAGGATACATCAGTCCAGGTGATTTTGGCTCCTTTGTTGTCGCGATATTTTACTCGTACACACCTATAAAAAGACTGAGCCGAGCCAACAATGTCATCCAGCAAGGTGTTGCCAGCTTGGAAAGGATTCAGGATATCCATGATAGCAAGCCTAAGATCATTGATCACCCAAAAGCCTATCCGCTTCCACCTATCAAGGGGAAAGTCACATTTGAAAATGTGTCCTTCAGCTATAATGAAGCCCGGCCCGTTCTCTATGATGTGAATTTCGAAGTCAATCCCACAGAGTTGATGGCTGTTGTCGGACTGAGCGGTTCTGGAAAGACCACGATTATTAACCTCCTCTCCCGCTTCTATGAAGCCACTTCGGGGGCAATAAAAATAGATGACATCGATATCAGTGAAGTAACCGTGCAATCCCTCCGTTCACAGATTGGCTTGGTTACGCAGGATCTCATCCTGTTTAACGATTCGATCTGCAACAACATTGCCTATGGATTGGAAGAGATGCCTTTCGAGAGGATCGAAGGGGCGGCGAAAGCGGCCATGGCCCATGAATTCATAAAGGAACTTCCTGAAGAGTATAACACCCAGATAGGTGAGAAGGGTGTTTTGTTGTCAAGCGGGCAGAGACAACGTGTGGCCATTGCACGGGCGCTTCTTAAAAATCCTCCGATTCTTATCCTGGATGAGGCCACTTCCGCCCTCGATTCGGAATCGGAAAGGCTTATCCAGGTCGCCATGACCAATGTTATGAAGGACCGGACAACGGTGGTCATCGCCCATCGCCTCTCGACGATTCGGAATGCGGACAAGATCTTGGTGGTGGACAAGGGAAAAATTGTTGAGATCGGCACCCATGAAGAACTCTGTCAAATGGATGGCATTTATAAAAAACTGTACGATCTGCAATTCCCGGAAGAAAAGGAAGGACGATCATGATATTCAGTATGACCGGTTTTGCCGAAAAAACGTGCGAATCCAAATCTCTCTCGGTAAAGATCACCATCCGCACCCTGAATCACCGCTTCTTTGACTGGAATTATCGCGGTTATCCGGTCAAGGATATGGAGCAACAGATAAGAACCGCCTGTCAAAAGAAGATCAAAAGGGGAAGGATCGATGTGACATTTGAGATCCATTTTGTCGATCCCTCGAAGTGGGACATTCAAATCAATGAGGGATTGTTATCCGATATTCTGAATTCACTGGATGATGTGTCTGCAAGAATATCCAAGAACGTCTCGTTCAAGGTAGAAAACCTTTTTAGCCTTCCCCATGTGTTCGAGCTTAAAAAGAAGGATTTCACCCAGGGGGAGGCTCGTTTTTTACTGAGATGTTTCGAGACCACATTGGACGATCTTGTCCGGAGTCGTTTGAGAGAGGGCAGAGAGCTGAAAAAAGAGCTACAGTCCCATATCAGGAACATTGGACAGGTCCTGCCCAGAATAAATAAACTGGCGAAAAAACAACCTCTCCACATTCAAGACAGATTGAAAGAACGATTGATAGCCCTTGGGAATGAAGTGGCTCTCCCGGAGGATAAACTGTTGGAGGAAGCCGCGCTCATCGCCCAGCGGTATGATTTGAGAGAAGAAATAGAAAGGCTAAAATGCCATCTCAGTTATTTCCGTGAGCTTCTGGTTACAAAGAAAGGTGAGCCTCTCGGTCGAAAAATGGATTTTGTGATCCAGGAAATGTACAGAGAGACGAACACGATCAACTCGAAGTCTCAAGATATCGCGATAACTCAGGAGTGTATGCTATTGAAAAGCGAGTTGGAGAGTTTACGCCAGCAAATCCAAAATATCGAATAAATAAGGAGGTGGTGAATTATTCACGGACCGAGGTTGCAGTAGCGGCGAGGAAG
>CAZXJE010000295.1:0-4196 GCA_964640835.1 uncultured Eubacteriales bacterium | reverse complement strand
CTGCCTTGACACACAATGGCGAATCTCATACAGTGTGAGCCCGAAAAAGGAAGTTCTCATAAACTTATCATCAAAGGAGGAGATATTACAATGGCCACAGAAGTCATAAAATCTGATTGTATCCTGTGCATAAACAGTTGTGGCATAAACGCATATGTCGAGGACGGAAAGTTGGTAAAGGTAGAGGGGATGAAGGAGCACCCCATCAGCGAAGGCGCCATATGTCCCAGGGGTACGGCCCTTCCTGAATGGGTCTATTCGAAGAGTAGGCTCCAATATCCCATGAAGAAGGCGGGCGGCGAATGGGTACGAATATCATGGGACGAGGCCCTGGACACGACCGCGGAAAAGCTTCAGGAGATCAAGGATAAATACGGCGCCAAGGCCCTTGCCGTGTACACGGGATCTTTGGGTACGGAGAATATCGAGCTTGCAGGCTATGCCCAGAGGTTTCGAGGTGTCTACGGCACCCCTAATCTCCTCTCTGTTGAGGGTAACTGCTTCCGTTCCCGCATTATGGCACGTCAGATGACTTTCGGCGGTTATCCGATTGAAGAACCCTGGAATTCCAAATGTATCCTTGTCTTCGGCACAAACATTGACAACTCCAAGATCACCGTGGGAGCCAAGATTTATAAGGCCCTCGATGAAGGCACCATGGAACAGGTAATTGTGGTCGATCCCAAACGCATCCCGTTGGCGGATCGGGGAATCCATATCAAGATACGACCGGGAACGGACACCGCTCTCTGTCTCGGGATGCTGAACGTGATCATTTCGGAAGGGCTTGAGGACAAGGCGTTTGTCGAAAAATATACCATGGGATTCGACAAGCTTGCAGAGCATGTCAAACAGTATCCACTTGAGAAGGTTTCACAGATTACATGGGTCCCTGCCGAGGATATTATCAAGATCGCGCGCATCTTTGCCACCACGAAACCGGCCTCGATCGTTCCGGGGACCTGCTCCATTGACCAGCATATCAATGGCTTCCAGGGAAATCGCATCCATGCCATCATGCAGGCGGTGACGGGAAACGTGGATATCCCGGGTGGATGGGTTTCCATCCCCTTTATCCGCCTGGGTGACCTCAGGGTTACAGAGATCAGCGACCCCATCGGCACCAAGGAGCATCCCCTGTTTAGGCGTTTCTGGGGCCGGACATCTCCTTATGGACAGCAGATGCTCTTTGCCGACGCTGTTTTAAAGGGGGAGCCCTATCCCATCAAGGGCCTGGTCTGTACCGGCGGCAACCCCGCCGTGACCCTTCCCGACTCACCCCGAATAAGGGAGGCCATGAAGGCTTTGGATTTTATGATGGTAGCGGAGTTGTTTATGACGGAGACGGCCAAACTGGCGGACATTGTGCTTCCCGCCTGTTCATTTCTTGAAAAGAGCGGTGTCGGATATGTCTATGGTGTTACAAACTGCATCCCCTACGCCATGGTTCGAAAACAGGTGATCAAGCCCATCGGCGAGAGCTGGCCGGATTGGAAGATCTGGACGGAGCTGGCGAAGAGAATGGGATATGGTGAGTTCTTCCCGTGGAAGACGGAAGAGGAGATCATCGATTTCTTCCTCGCCCCCAGTGGCTTAACCCGGGAACAACTGACCCATGAACATCCCGAGGGGGCCTACTATGCCGAGAAAAAATATATCCAGGGCAAATACAGGACCCCTTCAGGGAAGATTGAACTCTACTCAGAGACGCTCGCTGAAAATGGCTACGATCCCATCCCCCATCATGTGGAGCCGAGTAAGAGTCCGATCAGCTCTCCGGAACTCTATAAAAAGTATCCGGTGATCCTGACAACCGGTAGCCGGATTCCCGAATACACTCACTCCCAGTTCAGGGGCGTTCCGTCATTGGAGAAGACCGCACCCGAGCCCCTCGCGGAGATCCATCCTGAAACGGCCGCCAAGTATGGTCTGAGTGATGGTGATATGGCACATATCGAGACCAAAAAGGGAGGAATAGACATGAAGTTGGCGACGACTGAAGACCTTCATCCCGGAATTATCAGCATTCCTCACGGATGGGCGAATGCAAACTCAAATGAACTGACCGAGCTCGAGCCCCGTGACCCGGTAACCGGTTACACTGAAATGAAGGCATTGCTATGCAATATCAAAAAAGTTGAGAGAGCAAAATTGATGAACTCGTAAAAGGTCCGTCCACAGGCCGAGAGCGGGTAAGCGTCGGCCAGGGGTGGTTGGCTACCTTTAAGAATCGACAACGAAAACGAGCGCCTTCCATGCAGTTCGCTGTGGGGTTGGCGCTCGTTTTGCTTTTTTAGGATAATGGACCATATTTCCGGGTCACGACACTAGGGGGTATCGCCCGCCAGAACCTCTTCGAGCATCTTCTCCAGCTTGTCCTCGGCGCTCTGGTCTGCGTACTGGGGTCTTTCCACATCAGGATAGAGACTGAACATCCCTTTCATGATTACCTCTGCATGGGGAGGACAACCCGGCAGATGTTTGCCCATCTCTGCATGGTGCTGTTGGCAAATACCCAGGAACACGTTCGTCTCTTCAGGGTTTGGTTCAGCCTTCGAAAAAGGACCAAGAAAGACGTTTACCTTTTTCTCAAAGGGCCGGTCTATAAGGAGATTGACTGGATTTTGGGGATCAGGTCTTCTCAGCTTATGCAAGACATAGTGCAGGTACCCCTTGCATCCGGGACACGCACTCTCGGCATGAACAATCAAATTTTTGCCGCTTTCAAGATTGATTTCAGCCTCTTTAAACGGGCTCATCACTTCCTCAATGGGAGTGCCCGCGACGTTTATCTTTTCAGGCTCAATAGACCCCAGTCCCTGCATATGTGCGAGCTGTACCGGGGGGGAGAGTGCAGGATCCAGTCCCATTATCCTCATTGTTACTGCATCCACAGCCACCGGATTTGTCCCTCCGATGATGAGATTCATTGTCTTGGGAGTCCCATAAACCGGCCCAAAGTTTTCCTGGGCTGTGAGACCGTCGATAATATGGAGTTTGGGTTTTACCAGATGATGGATATTGATAAGGTTCTGCCAGAGCCCGAAAAAGTGGCTCATATATTTTTCAATGGGTGGCATTGCTCCCTGCAGGCTTTTGATGCTGAGAGAGGCAAGGGCGGCAAAGTGGGTCTTCATGACAGGGACATTGATTATGGCGTCTGCATTTTCTAATGTGACCGGGATCTCCCTTGAAAGCATCCTTTTCCCTCCGGGGACTGATTTCCTAACCAGCTTGTCAGCGTTAAGATCCACCAGACTGACCTTGACAGGATCAAGATCCACCAGTTTATCATAACCGTAGTGCTCAAACAGTTTGGTAGTCTCAGCCCTGTTTATGGAAGCTCCTTCCGCAACAACCACTTTTCCTGCAATTGGTAACAGGATCTCTATAAGGGCCCTTATGATCCCTATGTCGGTTACAATTCCTCCTGTATAAACGCCGTTTCGAAGTCCATGATCTGCGACCACATTGGGTTTTAATACTACTGTCTGTCCTTTCTCTACGAAATTTTCCAGGCCTCCCAACGTATTTAGGACATTCATGATTGAGGCCTTGATCTCTTCGTGGCTTCTGGTAACAGGGACCTTTTCAACAGCTACTGTCTCCTGCTTTGTATATTCCTTTGCCGGTTTCCGGCCTTTGACCTTATTGAGAAATACTGAAGTGCTTAGATCCATTTTCACCAGGTCAAATCCATCTGACTTGAAGAGACGTGTGGGACGAAAGCCGTAATCCAGCATTAAAGCATATTTCCCCTCATCTTCCTTGAGGATCTTGGCCGAAATAAGACTTTCCTCATTGATCAGGGCATCAAATATGTGAAATTCAATGTCCTTTCCACACCATTGTTTCTTCAAGAGGACCTCTTCAATGCTACTATGGCCAGGATTAAATATGATCCACCCGACTGTCTCACTATCTCTTTCAGCTACATAGATTAGGATATTTTGGCCATTTCCCCATTTACTCAACTTATGTTCTGCATACTGTTTATTGTCAACAGTAGATGAGTAATAGCGAGTGAAGCTTTCCTTGAAACTGTTTGATAATTGACCTTTTTTTAACAATATGTCTGATGACATGCTCTCTCCCTGAATTTTGAAAAGACCTTTAGGCTTCTAAGTATCCCGATTATCAAATAAAACCTGACTTTGTCAGGGTTTATATCAAGTTTTGGTAGAGTTTAGGGAATT
>CAZXJE010000294.1:0-4199 GCA_964640835.1 uncultured Eubacteriales bacterium | reverse complement strand
CGAATGAGCTACAACGAAGCCGATGCTGTGAGATCGGTTCGCCCGAAGGGTAAAAGATGCTGACAATAATATATTGGGTGTTTTTTAAATCTAAATGTGTCAGCAGCTTTTATGAATAATTCAGATCAAATCTTGACAAGTGAATAGTGGAAATCTACTCTTGACTATGACTTCCTTTGAGCTGAAAAGAAATTCACTTATGAATAAATTGAGGGTCGGTATCGACAATTACGGATTGTTACCTTTGACATTATCCCCTCTCCAAATCCTCCAGTGGGCTAGGGATAACGGTGCTGAGGGTGTGCAGTTTTCAGGGCTCACTCCTGAAGAGAGCCAAAGAATCGATTCCGCTAAACTCGAAGATCTTTCCCAATTTGCCTCTGCCAATGACCTCTATCTGGAATGGGGGGGCGGCCAGCACATTCCTTTTGACATGCAGACATGGGCAAAGAAGGACATCTTTGAGGTCAACAGAAAGGCAGCAAGAGAAGCCGAGATCCTGGGCACCCGGATCATCCGTTCTTGTTCGGGCGGATTGATGCGCTGGAATCCGGATAATCCCAAAACCGGTACGTTGCTCGAAGAGATAGCTGTCGCTCTCCGCTTGCAGAAACAAATGCTCAAAGACCACGATGTCGTCCTGGCTATTGAGACACACTTCGAGTTCACGACTTTTGAGTTATTACGTCTCTTTGAGCGGTGTGATGCCGAACCCGGTGATTATCTGGGAATATGCTTCGACACCATGAATCTTCTTACCATGTTGGAAGAGCCTGTGTCAGCCACCGAACGGATCCTCCCTTGGATCGTCAGCTCACATATAAAGGATGGCGGTGTGATATTGGAATCTGATGACTTGATCTCCTTTCCCGCAGAAATTGGGAAGGGGGTGATCGACCTCACACAGATCATCGTCCTTTTGAATTCCCTCCCACACAATGTGAATCTCTCGATCGAAGACCATGGGGGAAGCTTTGTGTTGCCCGTGTCTAATCCGCAATTCCGAGCTGAATTTCCGGACCTTTCGCGTGAGGAGTTCAGCAAACTCCTAATCCTGGGGGATCTCACAAAGGACAGAATGGAGCGAGAAGGACTGGTTGTGGTCGAAAGGGAGAAATGGCCAGAAATCTGTGAAGAGCGGCTCAAAAGGGATCTCAGTGCTTTGAAAGAGCTCCTGTCTCAGTAACTCCGTGCAGTCGGTTCGGGAAATCAACCCAACAAAAAAGGGGACAGGCTGCTTTTTTAATTACCCCTGTAAAAAGCAGCCTGTCCCCTTTTTATATTAGAGCGTTGTGGATGTGGCCGTACTGTAGAATATTCCGTTAAAAAGAAATTTAAACGTGCCATGCGGTTGGGCTCGGAAGGTGATCTCTGGGCCAAAAAGGAGAAGCTTCCCCTTGCCCACTTCCGCTTCGACAATGGCGATGCCCCCTTTGAGGTAATTCTGACCCCATGCCCATCCGCTGCGCAGAGGTTTGTCGGTGTCGAACCAAGCTACGGGTTTTACGTTTAAAAATGCCGACTCGGGTTTAAGATTGAAGACCGGACTCCTGTTAAAGTACATATCCAATTTTTCTGGCAGTCCATAGGCCAAAGGATTGGATGTGTCGACCTTGACCTGGAGTATAGAGCCGGGAACAAAATATTTTTCCATGGGCAGCGGTATTTCTTTTCCGTCAGCTGTCTTTTCAACCAACGCATCACTGATCGGGAGGCCCATATAATAGCCAAGGCTTGTTGAGCTTCCAATAGTGAGGATCATACCCCCATCATCGAGGAATCGTTGGAGCTGAGGGATCGTTTTTTCTTGAGAGACTTTTCCTAGTCTGTTTCTGTATTCGGCGGGGATGGTTTTCGGGTCGGGTTGTTCGCTTCTGAAGTCACGGGAAGATTCATCTTCCACCATCGCGGGGATCGCTCCCCCCACAAAAATAAGAACATCAAATTTGCTCTTGATATCACCGGCATCGAGTGTTTGGGGATAGACCACCTCGAAATCGAACTCGAACTGCTCCATCAGCCATCTCACCCATCCTGAAGGCATGGACCCCCCGTATCGATCCCATAGTCCGATTCGTGGAGCCCTCATCCGGTAGGCTTCCCCTGTGGGTTTGACTGTGACGCCTTCAAATATCAATCCTTTCTCCAGCGCCAAATCTTGGAGTTTTGGGAATGTAGAGGTTTTGGCAGGGATGTATACCGCACCCTCAGGTAGAGTTTTTCCCCTGATTTGGATCTTTTCTTTTAGCCAGTACACATCCTCTCCGCTCTTTACAAGTCGATTGATGGCGGTAAATGATTCGTTCACCCTGTGATCCAGGATATACCCCAGTGCACTGTTTCCTTTCACTCGGCCTGCCGGTGCCTCAGCCAGGTCCTCCAATTTTTCAAAGGGGCCATCAAAGGCTTCTAGGATCCGGTCGAATTCCACCCCCATCTGGAAAGCCAAAGTGTATCCTGCGCTGTCATAGGGCGCACGTGGAGGACCGCCGGGATAGGGAATGTCGTCCGGATAATGTTGCGGTTCGAACATGTCGATGGCATGCGGACGAAAGGCCTGAGCCGATTTTACGACATAGGATCCTTCCGGATAGGTCTTTCCTTCAATCTTAAAAGAATTCGTTGCACGGTGAACGGTAATCCCATTTTTTATGAGGGTGTTGATAAATTTGGTGGCGGTGAGAAAATCCGGTTGATCTGAGGGGATGATAAATCCTCTAGGATCTCTGGCTTCGGGATCCCGAAGGACTTTAAAATATTCGGGATCATAACCCTGTGACCTGCGCCCAGTTCCCATGGGTTTCGCACCATCTTTTTTAATGGCGGCTTGAACGGCTTCGATCCTGCGCGGAGTTATGGTCCAGTGATCACGGCTGCCCTTTTCGATGGAATTTTTTCCCATCCGGTAGATGTTAAAGAGGAAATTTTCTTTAAGTTTGGCAGCAGTATCGAGAATTGCACGGTCGGCTGTGATGCTGTATTCGATGGTGCTGCAAAAATGCCACGTCTGCGGAGCAATAGGGAAGGGATAGTCGCCGTTAGCCAGGTGCTTCTCAGGAAAGAATGGGATCGTCACAGGAGTAGGATTGCCGATCATCTCCGTGAGGATACCGATCATGTTGTGGAAGTAGGGTGTACAACGGAGACAGCCGTTCCACCAGGTTTGATACCAGGCCCCCTCCCTCATCGTAGATCCGGGTTTGCCCTCAGCCATAAAACGGCTGTGCATGGCTGAACCCACAACATCGATTCCCAGGACGAGAAGAGGATCGTAGTAAAAATTATAAGGTTCCCGGAAGGGAGGGGCAAAAAGGACAGCGCCCGCTGGGCCGGTCTGGTGGTGGTTGTACACGATCTGAGGAAACCACTCGCGGTAGAGAATGCGGTTGATGTTTTCTGTTTCTTTCATGTTAACCATGTAGAAATCGCGGTTGTTGTCGTGTCCGACGTATTTCTGGTACAGGTAGGGAAGCCCACGTGTCGACCTTTTTTTTGGATCGGGTTCACGCATGTACCAATTTCCGATATCCTCCATGCCGTCAGGGTTTGTGATGAGAGCGAGGAGGATCACATTGTCCAGGATCCGGAGAGTTTCGGGATCAATACCACTGACCATCTGGTAGACGATCTCAAGCTCTTGTTGTGCGCCGGAAACTTCGGTGGCGTGCAGTCCTCCATCGATCCAAACTACGGCCTTGCCCTCTTCTGATAGGATGCGGGCCTCATTTACATCAAGCCCATCAGCCAATGCCAAACGTCTTGCGATCTCTTTAAAGCGAGTGAGATTTTTGTGGTTCTCGGGCGAAGTGATAATGGCCAAAATCATGGAACGGCCTTCCGAAGTCGTGCCGATCTCCTCCAATATCATCCGCGGAGATTCTTGTGCCAGTTTCTTCCAATAAGCCATAAGCTGGGTGTATGTCGCCAGCCAATAATCGTCTCCGATGTCGTGTCCGAACTGCTCCTTTGGGGTTGTTATATTATCCTGACCAAAAACAGGCAAAACAATTAGGACTAGGCTTAAAAGATACAGAATAGGGACCGTTATCTTTTTCATTGAATTGTTTCCTTTCTTATATATTGCCTGAACTGCAGCTTTTTACTTTATACTTTCACGTTTCAACAATCAACAACTTTCCCTGAATTATTCATAAAAAATGTCGATATACCTTAAAACAACCTGTTATGAAGATTTAACT
>CAZXJE010000293.1:0-4233 GCA_964640835.1 uncultured Eubacteriales bacterium | reverse complement strand
TGAATAATGTGAGCTAATTAGGAACTTGGGTACTTTTCTATTTTTTTTGGAGGGATTGGTGGATTTTGGAGGGGAGCCGGAAGAGCAGCCTGTTGATGAGCCGGAACAGAAATGGCCGCTGCTTCATGGCCGGATTCTCAAGAGGATGCTCGGCAAGGTACCTTTGGACAATGGGGCATCCCAGGCATTCCATACAATATGGGCTGAGTTTGCCCTGACTCAAATAGCGCCGAATCTCCTGGATCTCGGGAGAATTCCAAGCTTCCGCATAATCAGGAAAGGGGTAGCCGACCGGATTTCCGTAACAACAGGGAAGAATACCCCGCCTCAAGATGTACAGGTTTTCCCATGGCTCCCGACAGAGAGGCATGCCGGTTTCTCCGATGTCATTTTCGAAGCGTTCCATTTCAACACCTTCGCTCCGATCCACTTGATCATTTTCCCCAGGATTGCTCCTGATTTCTTTTTTCATCGTTACGTACCGATCAAAATCGCTGAGTTTCCAGGTCTACGGCTTCCTTACCCTTAAATTGTTCCTCATCACGCATCCCAAAGCTGAACTGATTGGCGACGAGAACATCATACTTTTTCGAATAGACTTTGCACTCATTAAAAATTTCTTCTAATTCCTCTCGCGATAAAAGCTCATTCTTGTAATCGAAAAGATATCCCCCCCGTTCGCGTTCGATCTTGGGTTTGTTCAACACGAGCAAAGGACGAAGGATCAACGCATCGGCCTCGATCTTCTGGCATAAGCGGAAATATTCCTCCAGGTCATTTTTGTTCACTCTCATTGGCATAAAAACCATATGGAGCTTGGGGAGATTTCCCTTCTTCTTCCGCTCTTCATTCAAAAGGACTAGGTTGGGAATAATCGACTCCCACCGGTTATTTCTTATTTTGGCATAAGTCTCCTTTGTCGCAGCGTCCAGAGAAATATAGAGGTATATGGGTTTACCGACTAGAGCATTGATCGTCCTTGTGGTGAACGCTTGGCCGTTTGTTGAGATCTCCATGATTTTGTTGTGATCTGAACAGTACTCCATGATCTGCTCGAATCGGGGATGGAGGAGGGGTTCTCCGATCGAACAGTTGATGAGCAAGCGGGCCGACTGGAAAAAGGGCCCATATTCCTCGAAGGTTTTCTCATCCACAACAGTCTCGATGTGTCCCTCTTCCTCTTCTTTCATCCAGTCCCATAGACAATACACGCATGGTGGCTTCATGTTGCATTTAGCAAACAGGTCAATACCCAGGTTGATCGGGTATGATCTTAATTCCGTTTCTCCCCGCTTCCGTTCCTCATAGTTCAACATGGCATTTTTATGGAAAAACAAGAATCCTTCATGTGTTTCGTTTTCATCATGAAACTTGATCGGCGATATCTTGACTCCCAACTCTCTCGGGTCTTGCCTATGATACTTTTCCGGAAATGGCCTGTTTAAATACATCATAAGCTCATGTCCCTTTGTCCCTTTTTGATCGTTTTGAACGGGAGGAATAGGAAAACTGTAGAAATTCCAACTCTTTATTAGAGGAAAAACACCCAGTTCCTCTCCATTCAATTCCAAACGAAGGGCCTGATTGTAATTGGCATACTCTGAAAATGCATAAAAAGAAATGAACTTGTGTCTCTTCACTTGTTGGGCGGGCAGGAATACACGGGCTTTTTGTTTCATCCAGGCGTATGGAAAAAACTCATCATGTTCCCACTCATGCCAACCATAGTCGTAGAGCGGACCCTGCTGATCGGGCAGAACCACCTGAATATCTTTGATGAAAATGCCCAATTTTCTTGAATCGCCACTGAAAACCGGAGAAAAAACGCGGTCCAGCCGAAGTTCTATATCAAAGGATGTCGACACAATATCAAGGAAGAAATAGTACTCGGTCTCTCCGGGAAGGATCTCCCTCGAACCGATCGTTTGCCCCCCTGAGAATACTGTCAGTACAGGATTATCCGTGCCTTCGTATGGATGGCCGGCATCGACGAGCAAATATTTTTCTGTATCTTTGGGAAGACCTTGAAAGAGACATCTGGCCTCTTTTTTCATCCAGCGCCCTTTCTCTTGAGCTTTAGGGGCATCTTCAGGCAGATACCATCCATCCAGGAAGATATCGGTCTCAGAAGGCAAGAGGACCTCTATATCTCTCACCATTATCCCCATGTCTCTGGGGTCACCATACACTTGGACCGTACGGCTCAGCTTGAATTTGATGTTGAGAGGACCCGTGCTTTCAAAAGAGAAGACGTAAGGAGCATAAGCGGATTCGACTTCCCGGCTCCCGATCTTCTTGTCATTCACAAAAACTTCCATAAACGGAAGCTCTTCTTCAGGGAATGAGTGCCCTGCATTGATGCGCAGGAATTTTTTGCCGGGCATGGGGTATTCTTTGAATGATACCAGGGCCTCTTTCCCCATCCAACGGAACGGGCCTTTATCATCCCTTTCTTTGGGGTACCAACCGCTTATGTAATCTTTCTCTGTGACTTCCATTGTCTAGCCGGAGGCTTATTGTAATTCCCCACCCTTCGTATGTCAATTTTCTGAAATGGCACAGTAGCATTACGAATCTGAGTTGTTTTCAAAATTGAGCTCATAGTAACAATGAGTACCAGGGACGGTCATTTGTTCTATATAGAATCAGAGATGATGGATTGAGCGACATAAAAGAAGATTTAGCCTTCCCAAATTGTTCTTCGAGGGGAGTCGATGGAATCGACCCCAAGGACTGTGTGAGCACGGTGAATTCAAGAGGGCGAATAAGAATAATACTAAGAGAGATCAGGCGTGAAAAATCTGACAGGAGCGAAAACATCTCCTCTGATTCTAGCTTAAAAAGTAATCACTATTACGATTGACTTGAAATGTTTGCTTGCCAAACAAGAATTAAGTGTTGAGTATATGGATCGCCTCGCCATGAGCATTCATAGCCGATTCCATAATAGCCTCCGACAACGTGGGGTGAATATGGATGGTCGAGGCGATATCCTTTAGAGAGAGGCCTTTTTTCACGGCAAGCGTTAATTCTGGGATGAGTTCACTGGCATTGGGCGCAAGGATCTGTGCCCCGATAACCCTGTCCTTTACATCGGCAATAATTTTGACCGAACCATCCTGTTTTCCCATCGTCATGGCTCTTCCTGAAGCTTGAAGGGAAAAGAGGCCGACCTGTGGCTCCATTCCCTGTGCTCTGGCCTCTTCTTCTGTGAGCCCGACGCAAGAAAACTCCGGATCTGTAAAAACAGCCGAGGGAAGGGCGTTGACGTTCAGAACATTATGTGATCCCAACGCATTCTCTACAGCGAAAATGCCTTCATGAGAGGCCTTGTGCGCGAGAAGCTTTCCCCCGATAAGGTCACCAATGGCATAAACTCCCGGAATTCCTGTCTCAAGATAATCATTGACACGCACAAAACCCGCATCATTCATAACGAGGGAGTCATCTGATCCAGCAAAGAATCCTGTATTGGATGTCCGCCCCGCTGCACAAAGAACCATTTCTCCCTCATAAACAAAAGAGGAATTATTCTTCAAAGATGTACCCCGTAACGCGACATGCCCGCTCTGGACATCACTTTCTTCAATTTTCATCTCTGTGTAGATCTCCATGCCCTGTTTCTTAAGGATCCTTTGCAGCCGTCGGGCCATCTGGATGTCGATTCCCGGAAGAATAGTGGGCATGATCTCGAGGACAACCACCTTAGTCCCCATTCGTAGAAAGATCGTCCCAATCTCGAGACCGATAGCACCGGCACCGATGATCAGTATCTTTTTAGGGATCGTTTCCAAGCTAAGAGCTCTTTTGCTGTCGATCACTTCTGTCCCGTTGAAGGGCAAAAAAGGAAGTTCTTTCGGGCGGCTCCCAGTCGCCAGAACGATCTTATCCGCTTCAACCTGACTCTCGCCTGTTCCCATTTGGATCCAGATTTCCCTTTTTTTTCGTAGAGATGCATCTCCTTTAAGAATAGTCACTCCATTCTGCTTGAGCAAAAACTCTACCCCTTTCACCAGTTTTTGAACGATCTCTTCTTTCCCCTGCTGCAAACGCTGCCAGTTACAAGATAAAGAATCGAAGGGCCCATCGATGTTTGCGTTATTTCTCGCATCTTGATAGATCTTTGTTTGCTCTAGAAGGTATTTGGTCGGGATGCATCCCCAATTCATACACGTTCCGCCGACCCTCTCTCTTTCGATCAGCACAACGCTTTTCTTAAGCTGTGCTCCCCTA
>CAZXJE010000292.1:0-4258 GCA_964640835.1 uncultured Eubacteriales bacterium | reverse complement strand
CTGGCTTTTATTGAAATGGGGAGGGCAAAGGATTAGAATAGATTTTCCTGTTTTGGAAGAAAACAAGGAAAGGAGGGAAAATATGGTCAAAAAGACAACCTGTAAGATCCTTTCTGTGGGAGTCCTGATCCTCTTATTGGGATGTTTTGGAGTCGCGCAGGAGGAGGCCAAAGCTCTGGTCCTCCAAGAGATGAGCTGGACGGATGTGGCCGAATACCTGAAAACCAACGATATGGTCAATAATGCTGTCAAATTCATCGAAGCCTGGAAAAAGACTAAAAAATAAGAGTTGCGCTGCCATAAATTATTTTTTATACTTGGCAGTTCGTATGAGGCTAAGACACAGGTTTAAGATGTGTATCACCGATAAACTATAGAGGAGAAAATCCATGAAACAAATCAGCGAGCAGGTTGAAAATGCCATCATAGATGCCATCAAACTGGAGATAAACGGTCGAAAATTTTTCGATCATGCAGCGGATATCACCACCCATGAGAAGGGGAAAAAGATGTTTCATTTTCTTGCCAATGAAGAAGTGAAACACCTGGAGATATTCGGCAAGATGTTCAACGAAATTCTCGGGGACACGGATTGGAAACAGTACATAAGGGACGAAGTCGAGGACGGTGAAGCACCGCTCATCACAAAGCTCAAAGAGAACATGAAAAGAGAGGACGCCAAGGGAGAGGTTGAGGCTCTCCGGGTGGGGATGGAACTCGAGGAAAATGCGATACGGTTTTTTTCCCAGGCTTCGGCTGATGCGGACGATCCTGTCGCTAAAAAGATTTTCCGTGAGATCAGTGAAGAGGAAAAATTCCACTACGATCTACTCCAAGCTCAACACGACTCCGTGACCCGTTCGGGATTTTGGCTGGGCAGCGCAGAATTCCAGATGGATGGCAAGTGGTGATTTTTTGCTTTTTGAATTTCCTTTTTACATAAAAAAGAGGTTAGTCTGAGGGAGAAGTCCAAATGAAGGTAAACAACAAGATATTCTGTATTACAATTTTGCTGGTTTTTGGGTTTGTGATGATATCCTGCTCATCCCAGCAGACAGAAGCCGATTTGGCGACTAGGGTCAGCGAGCTTCATGATAAAGTTTTGACTGTGGATACACATGCGGATACACCGTCGCGCCTCCTTAGAGAGGATTGGGACATTGGAGAGCGGCATGAATCTACTGGCAGAAGAGCCTCTAAGATCGACCTGCCGCGTATGGCAGAGGGAGGTTTAGACGCGGAATTCTTTGCCGTGTTTGTCGGACAGGGAGCGAGAACTCCCGAGGGATATGCGGCAGCCAAGGATCGCGCTTATCGCATGCTTGATGCCATCCACAAGATGTGCGAGGACTATCCTGAGCTTGTGGCTCTTGCCACAACTCCAGAGGATGCATACAGGATCGAAAATGAGGGCAAGCGGGCCGCTTTTATCGGGATGGAAAACGGGTATCCGATCGGGAAAGATCTGTCCATGATCGAGAAATACTATGACAGAGGTGTCCGGTACATCACTCTTTGCCATTCAGCAGACAACGATATTTGCGATTCATCCACAGACCGGGGAGGTCCGGAAGATAATGGCTTATTAGAGTTCGGGAAAGAGGTTGTGGCCGAATGCAACCGCTTGGGCATTATGGTAGACGTCTCCCATGCATCTGAGAAGTCCTTTTTTGATATCGTCGAAACGACAAAAGCACCCATTATCGCTTCTCACTCCAGCGTGCGGGCTCTGTGCGACCATCCCAGGAACTTGACCGACGAGCAACTGAAAACCTTGGCCAAGAATGGCGGAGTCACTCAGATCTGTTTTGTCTCTAGTTTCGTCAAGGAACAGCCTCCCAATCCGGAGCGGGACGCTGCCCTAGAAGCGCTTCGCGAGAAATACGGATCCAGACGCAACATCCAGGATGAGGCAGCAAGAGCCAAGGTCATGGAGGAATATCAAGAAATTTATGAAAAATATCCTGATGAGAGGACGACTTTACAGGAATTGGTCGACCATATCGATCATGTCGTTGAGCTCATCGGCATAGATCATGTGGGAATCGGTACGGATTTTGATGGTGGCGGAGGCGTCGAGGGGTGTAATGATGTCAGTGAGATGCCCAATATAACAGAAGAACTCCTTAAGCGTGGTTACTCTGAAGAGGATATCCAGAAGATCTGGGGAGGAAACATCATGCGCGTTTTTTCTCGAGTGATCGAAGTTTCTGAACACACCTAATCTCACTGCAAATAAGAATTCGAGCCTAAAAACACGTCTTATTGCAAAAACTGTTGGAATTGTGTAAATAAAATTTACAAAAAAACTGCTTCAAGTATTTCCATATACTTCTAAATTATTCATATTAAAAGAATTAACACCAATACAAAAAGTGGCATAAAACTTGCCATATATTTGCCTTAAACAGTGTATTCTTTTATCATTATAGGAAAGATTGATGTCTAGAAAGCATACGTGGCTCCCTGCAATGATCGTTCTGATCCTGTTGTGCGGGACTGCGCTCCTCTCCAAATCTGCTAGGGTGCGCAGAGATATTCAACCGAACTACGGCGGAATTTTCCGGCTCAAGTCATTCACTGACGTCTACAGGACGGAGCTCGATCCGGCAAGCCCAGATTCCTTCATTTTCCTCTCCGAACAGATCTTTGATGGCTTGGTGAAATTGGACAAAAATCTCCACATCCAGCCAGCCCTTGCTGAATACTGGGAAATATCTTCCGATAAAAAGGTCTATACGTTTTATTTGAGACAGGACGTTAGATTCCATCATGGGAAGGAGCTTGTTGCAGATGATGTCAGGTATTCGCTGGAGCGGCTTCTCGACAAAAAAACAAATTCTCCCTATTATCAGTTCTTTGTGAACCGGGTGGAGGGCGCGGTGGATTTTCGTGAGGGGAAAACTGACCAGGTTAAGGGATACAGGGTTGTGGATGACTTGACCTTTGAGATGCATCTCACAGAACCATTTGTCTCGGCCCTCTATCTGATGAGCATGAATTTTTGCAAAATCCTCCCGCGGGAAAAAGCCACCGAAGAAGGAAGGGATTTTTTCCGCAAGCCCTCAGGGACGGGCCCCTTTATGTTTGACTTTTGGGTGCGGACGACAAAGCTGGAGATCGCCGGTATTCGGCTGAAACAGAATCCCGAATATTTTCAGGGCCGACCGTATCTGGACGGAATCGAGTTCTGCTCTCTGTTTACCATCGATCACTTCTACAATAGAGAGATCGATGCCATCCCCATTCTTTCCATGAGATTACTTGATTCGGAGTTTCATCTGTTCGAGGATGGCCCTTTAACACATTACTTTCTAGGCATGAGCTGTCAGATCTCTCCTTTGAACCGGGCATCCGTGAGAAAAGCTATCTCCTATGGCTTCGATAAACAGGCGATCGTAGAAGCAGCCAGAGATGTTAAGTATCTGCGGGCTCCGACAGACAACTATATTCCTTCTCATTTGCCGGGATTTTTCCCCCCGCATGAGGGAGAATCCTACAGCCCGGAAAAAGCAAAGGAAATGCTCCAGAGGGAGGGTTTTTCTGAGGAGGATCGATTTCCTCGAGTCACCGTTTATTTTGAATTGCCGCGAACTGATGAAAAACGCAAAATTTATAGAGAATTACGGGATCAGCTGAGAGACATGGGTATCGACTCTCGCCTGGATTTCTATAACTCTCCTGAAGAATTAGAAAGAAGCAGGGATCCATACTTGATATTCGTCGAGAGGATGATGAGCTTCCCTGATCCTGAGGACATGGTCCGTCCTCTGTTTTTTTCCAAATCGATCTTTAATGTGTTTGGATACGCAAATTCCAACCTTGATCGACTTCTGCAGATGGCAGAGGTGGAGAGGAGTTGGAAAAAAAGAATCAACCTTTTCCACAAGATCGAAGAGCTGTTGTTTGTAGATGTGCCGGCCATTCCTCTGTTCTCTCACCAGAATAGAGTGGCCGTACAACCCTATGTTCGCGGAGTTGAATATCCCACTTTGGGCTTTTACTACTTAGACGCAAAAAAGATTTGGTTAGATAAATAAAAACATAATGATCCTGGAATATTCACGAGTTGAGGTTGCTGTAGATGCGAGGCGCAAAGGATGCAGCTGTGGTCGTCCACTGCAAATCCTTTGCAACAAAGCAGATGCAGTGAGATCAGCTCGCCCAAAGGGTAAAAAATGTCGATTATGAATAGAAAGCATGTTGAAAACGGAAATGTCAAGGTGATTTACTGGAAGAATAATGTAAATGATTGATA
>CAZXJE010000291.1:0-4265 GCA_964640835.1 uncultured Eubacteriales bacterium | reverse complement strand
GGCCATAATGCTCGGTGGCCAGGTCTCTTGGTGCCCCATGGAGGAGACCATCAACGGTAAACTGGTGTTTGATGCTGCCCTGTTTCCTCCCGCACAGCTCGGAAAGCTCACCGAAAAGGTGGAGCTGACCTTGAAGGAGGGCGTGGTAACAGAGGTAACAGGGGGAGGTGAGGCCAAGATCTTCGAACGGTGGCTTGCCAACTTCAACGACCCAAACATGTACCGTCTGGCCCACTACTCGCTCGGGTTCAACCCCGGCGTGACCAAGGCCTCGGGCCGGATCGTGGAAGACGAGCGGATCTTCGGGATCGTGGAGATGGGCATCGGAAGCCAGGGACCGCAGATACGGGGCAAAACCTGGACGGCAGCGGCCCACACCGACGGGGTGGTGATGAACCCGACCATTGTGCTTGACGGCGTTGACCTGGAGAAAGACGGCGTGTACCAGCTCGAGAGCGTACGGGAAGCCTGCCGGGAGCTCGGCGTGCCCGGCTATTAATAGAGGGGTTTTTCAGTCAACCAAAAAAGGAGGATTATTATGAAAGGATGTAAGCGATGGTGTGTATTCTTGTGTGCCCTGTCCCTTATCTGGGTTGCAGGGCTTGGCACCGCCGGTGCGGCTGCGGATACCCTGCGGGTGGCCTTTGTCGCCGACGCACGGACTGTGGACCCCGGCACCGCAACGCGGGATTACACGGGCTATGCCTCCATTGGGGCCATCTATGATTTCTTGGTCCAGTACGAGCGCATCCCCAACCCCGACGGCACCATAAAGGTTGATACCACCAAGATAGTGCCCATGCTGGCCGAGCGGTGGGAACACAACCCCGACATGTCGGAGTGGACCTTCTACCTCAGAAAGGATGCCAAGTTCCATAGCGGCCGCCCGGTGAACGCCCAGGCGGTGAAGTACACCTTTGCCCGGTACCGGACGATGAAATCGGCGGCGACCACGGTGCTGTGGCTGGCCAAGGTAACCGCGGACGGGATGGAGGTCGTCGACGACTACACCCTCAAGTTCAAACTTCAAGGCCCAAATCCGCTGCTCTTGGACTACTTCCAGATGCTCAATCTGGGCATTCAGGACCCTGAGGCTATCGAGGCCCACGGCGGCGTGGTTGCAGGGAAGCCCAACGAGTGGGTGGCCAAAAACGACGTGGGCTCGGGCCCCTTTAAGCTGGTTTCGTGGAAGCCCGGTGTTGAGATCATATTCGAACGGAATGAGCAGTACTGGGGCCCCAAGCCTCAGGTCAAGAAGGTCGTGTACAAGATTATCCCCGAAGAGTCCACGAGGGCTATGCTCCTTGACAAGGGACAGATCGACATCATGTGGTGGATTCCCTCAAAGGACTATGCAATGCTCAACGCCAAGAAAAACCTCAAGGTCATCGGCCGCCCGACCATCAAGGCCAACTACATCGACATGAACCGGAGCAAGCCGCCATTCGACAATCAGCTCGTCAGGAAGGCGCTGGCTTATTCCTTCCCCTATGAGTCGGTGATCAAGGACGTGCTGTACGGAAGGGCCATTCAGATGACAAGCCCGGCATCGGAGGGCAGCCCCAGCCACACGGGCGAGCACTTTGCTTACAAGCAGGACCTCGCCAAGGCAAAGCAGCTCTTAAAAGAAGCAGGCCACGGCGAGGGGCTTTCGTTCTCCTTCCTGTTGGGCGAGGGCAGAATTGCCAACAACAAGGAGGTGGCGGTCACCTGGCAGGCCGAACTGAAGAAGATCGGCGTGAATATGGACATCCAGGTTCTTCCCCAGGCGGTGTTCCTGGAGAAGCTCAAAGGCAAGCAGGTGCCCATCTTCATGGTCGCCTGGACCTCGTTTGTGACCGATCCGTGGTACCAGTTCATGTTTCTGCTGGGGTCAAAGAGCTTCTGCAACTACGCGGAAATCAACGACCCCCAGCTCGATGCGTGGATTAACGAGGCTGTGCCCATGGTACGCAAGGAGGATCGCTACGCCCTGTCAAAGAAGGTGCAAAAATACGTCTCGGAGAATGACCTGTGGGTCTACATGTTCCAGCCTATTGCCGACACGGCTATGAGCAAGGACGTCATGGGGTTCTGCCATAATCCTGACGATCAGTTCCACGTGAGGACGGTGTACAAGAAGTAGCAGAACATTTGCGGCGGCCGGGGAGTCGGGATGAGCGCTTCCCGGCCTTTTTTTAGGCGCAACCAGGGCTTGCGCCGGGCTTGCGCGGTGTTTTTCAATAAACGGTGTTGCAGGGTACATGGATCTCTGGCGATATTTTTTGCGGCGCATTATTTTGACCATCCCCATGGTGCTTGGGGCTCTGGTGATCATGTTTATCGTCACCCGGATCCTGCCCGGCGACCCGGTGATGATGATCCTGGGGCCGGCCCATGCATCACCTGAAAACATCGCAAGCATGCGCAAGCTCATGGGCCTGGATCACTCGGTGCCTGTTCAGTTCATAATCTATCTGGGGCAGCTTTTACAGGGTGACCTGGGATTCTCGTATCACGCGGGCAACCCGGTGAGCCAGGAGCTGCTCTCCAGGTTCCCGGCCACCTTCGAGCTCACCACCTTTGCCTTCATCATCATGGTCGTGTTCAGCCTCCCCATGGGGGTGGTTTCGGGCTATTATCGCAACAAAACCCCGGATAATGCGATCAGCGTGTTCACCGTGATGGGAATCTCCATGCCCACCTTCTGGCTGGGCCTGCTCCTCATCTATATATTCTTCTATAAGCTCGGGCTTGCGCCGCCGCCCATGGGGCGCCTGTCGGCCGAGGTGGAGTACCCGGCCACGGTCACCGGGCTTCTTCTGATCGACACCCTTGTGGCCGGGGATTTCCAGGCCTTCTTGAGCGCGCTGCACCAGCTCATTCTACCCGGGGTGACCCTGGCGTTTTTCAATATGGCCATCATCGTCAGAACGTTGAAGGCAGACCTGATCGAGACCCTGGAAGAGGACTATATCCGCACGGCAAAGGCCATGGGGATAGGCATACGGAAGATTTTGTTCAGACACGCCTTTAGAAACGCGCTGCTCCCGACCGTGACCATGCTGGGGGCCATCTACGGCTCATTGCTCGGCGGTGCCGTGTTGACGGAGGTGGTGTTTTCATGGCCGGGGATGGGGTTATATGCGGTGGAGTCAATCACGTATCTGGACTATGCGGGGCTTCAGGGTTTTATTATCTTCTATGTCGTGATCTTTGCGATCGTTAACCTGCTGGTCGATCTATCCTACCGGTGGATCGACCCGAGAGTACAGCTGGATTGAGGGAGATGCAGGCGGAGCGAACCAAACGAGTTGACACGGATTCCCTGCGCTACAAGTTCAAGCTCTTCATCAAGAACAAGCTTGCACTGGTGGGGCTGATTGTACTCGCGGTGGTCTTCGTGCTGGTGGCCTTTGGGCCGACCCTTTCTCCGTACGACGCATTCAACACCGATTTTGCCGTGAAGCTTCAATCGCCATCCTCGTCCCACCTTTTAGGGACCGACAACTACGGGAGGGATGTGCTGAGCCGGATCTTCGGCGGGGCCCGTTATACCCTGCTTGCAGCGGTCGTTTCGGTGGTGATCGGGCTTGTGCTGGGGGCACCCTTGGGAGTGATCTCCGGGTATTTCGGGGGCAAAGTGGATCTGATCAGCATGCGCGGGGTGGATATCCTGCTCTCGTTTCCGCCCCTGATCCTGGCCATGGCTATTGTCTCGGGACTGGGACCCTCGCTTCTCAATGCGGCAGTTGCTATTGGAATATCGTACATACCCATCTTCGCCCGCGTGGCCAGGAGCCGGGCCGTGCAGGTAAAACGCATGGATTATGTCCAGTCGGCCATCGCCCTGGGCTCATCGAGGGCTCGCATCATCCTGACCGATGTGCTTCCCAATTCCATGACCCCCTTGATCGTGCAGGCCACAATCTATACCGGATATGGAATTTTGTGGGTGGCCGCCCTGAGCTTTATCGGGCTCGGGGCCAAGCTTCCCACGCCGGAGTGGGGACTCATGATCTCTGAAGGGCGGCAGTACATCATAACCGGCGAGTGGTGGATGACCGTGTTTCCGGGCCTGTTTATCATGCTCGGGGTAATCGGTTTTACCCTGATCGGCGACGGCATCCGTGAGGTGATCAACCCCAGGCTGAGGCTCAAATAGACACCATGACCGAAGCGCTGCTTGAGATTCGCAACCTTCACACGTACTTCCGAACCGACGAAGGCCTCGCCAAGGCGGTCAACGGGGTGGACCTGGTTGTGCCAAAAGGTCAGACCCTCGG
>CAZXJE010000290.1:1400-4290 GCA_964640835.1 uncultured Eubacteriales bacterium | reverse complement strand
CCCGGCCGCCATCGATGTCGAAGTGGCGCAGGATCAAGGGGATATCGGACTGGGGGTCCTCCAGCAACTTGGCGAGCATGTGCTCCACCGCAACCTCGTAATGGGTGCGGGAGACACACAGACCGGCTGACGCTTCCAGACAGCGGGTGCAGTAAGTATTGAGGCGGCTTAAAAGTGATTTGATATCAACGGAAATCATGGTCTTACCCCTTTCAGTGATGTTGTGGGCTGAAAACCGCTCGTACCTCTCCCAGCTCGGGAGACGAAAAAACCCAGGCGTCCACGCCGAGGGTAGCCCGGGTCGGATCTCCCAGGCAGGCCGTCAGGGCCTGGCCCTCGGCCAGGATCAGCTCGAGTTCGTATTCCAGCGGTTCAACGAAGTACAGGTCGGTTAGAGATGAAACCCGGTTAAAATCCTCGGTACCGGGCGAAAATCGCTTAAAATCGGTCCTGTTGAGCGGGCCGAGCCTGATTCGGAATTTGCCCATCCGGTCCCTCAGCTGATCGCCGAGGTAGGTGTCGACACCGAGACGGCACCCGGATGCTGCCAGGCGCAGCGTTTGATTTTCCGGTATTCTGGCGGTTCGCTCGACACAGGGAATCACCTCGACGGCTGTTGCACCCAAGGCATCGTTCAGCAGCGTTTTGAGCGCCATTGCGGAGTGAGGAAACTGGGTGAAGAGCCCGATATACCGCAGCAGCCGGTGCGGTTCGGGGATAGCCTTACGGAAGGATATCTCTCCAAGGCCGAGCAAACAGAAAAGCCTGTCGATATAAGCGGACTTCTTTTCCTCAACCACCTGCAGCGACTGGCGATATTTTCCCCAGCACTCAAAGAGCAGGGCAAAAAGCCGCTGATTGAGGATGTCTATGAAGTCCCTGGTCACCGATTCATCCTGGGTGGCCTCGTCGATGAGGTCTTCCGTGTAAAATGTGGGCAGGGGTGAGGTGGAACCGTAAAGACCCAGGAAGTTGGCGGTAATCAAGAACCGCGGATCCTCGGGGTCTCCGACCTCCTGCACGCTTTCCACGTCGGAAGCGGGAAACGCCAGGGAGAGGTTGGGCTTTATGCGGATCGTTTCGCTGAAATCAGAAGGAGACTTTTGTGTCCGGGAGGATTTGAGGGAGAAGAGGCGCAACAATCGGATGATCTGGAAGAAAGAAAAAGCAGGTCCTTTCTCCAGAAGCTCGTGCTTCAGTCTTAGTTTCTCATCGGTATCTATACGAGAGGGTGATCCCCCAACCTGGCCGGCCATTGATACGTTTCTCCTGTTATGACTTCCCTCAGCGTGAGCATCGTGAATGTGTTTATGGAGGCATAGGATCCCAGGAAATGATCGAGGATGCTGCCGAACAGGAATAGGTCCCCCTGACTGGCGAAATGGTCATGGCGGGCCTCCACCTTGATGTCGCGGCCCCGCATCATAACCCTGGATACCAGTCGGTCGGCCCCTCTTGATTCTATGCCCTGGATGCCGGCAACTCGTTTCTGGTTGGCCAGCAAAGCCTCCGGTTTCCGGGGATCTTTGAATAAATACAGGTTTAAGAGAGCCTGCACATTTTCAGTAGTGGACAGCGAAGCATAGTTCAGTGACAGATGGGAAATCAGGCGCCAGAGGAGATCTGTCCCCAGCGGCGGCAGGATGTTGCTCGTGGGCGGCCGCAAGTTTTTGAATTCCACCTGTTCAGGTGAACTGCCTGTGGGCAGAGAGATGTCACCGGTCCTGATTTCGTCGGGCAAGTACCCGTTGGTACACAGAAGCTGAATCGACAGGGTTTCCGATGCCGGCGGTCCCGACTCCGGTGGATAGACGACCGACAAATAGACGTCGAGACCTGCTCGAACAGGCGAGGTTCGGATATTCACGTGATAGACGGGGGCGCCGTTCGAATCCGAGCTAAATAGCTCAAACGGCATATAAACCCGCTCTTCTGCGGTTCCCTGAACGAATGCGATCACTTGTTCCACCGAGTACACCTGATAATGAGCATCCTTTTGACCGGCAGGGCGCACCCGGTATTCGGTTCTGCGGTGATCCAGGCGTATTGGATCTGCATCGTGGGGAAAAATATTAATGACCGGTGTGGCGAACAGGACAAAATTCCCCGTCTTGATGCGGGGTGCAGCAAAGGGAATTTTGTCCAGCTCAAACCTGATCTCAAACTTGGTTCCCTGGCCTCGGCCTTGCCACTGATCCCACCCAACGAGATCCAGGAACAGGAATTTCTCCGGCAGCATGAAATACTCTTGAATCGTCCGGTATCCGGGGAATGAATTGGTAGGATACGGTATCATGCCCTGATCCGGCCCGAATCCGACGGGTTTCAGGTTCTCCGGGGAAAGGGCTAAGACGCCCTCGCTGCCTGTGGCGCTGATCAAGATCCGCCTCAGGTAGCGTCGTAGCAGTAGGTAAAGATCGGCGGCGGCCGGAAAATCTCCAGCAAGGTAAAAGCGCAATGCCTGGGGCTGCCAGGTTTCAAGGTTTAAGCCTTTGAGTTCCAGCAGCAGCCGGATGGCAGGCGGTTGCCCCGAGGTCTCCACAAAAGACGCCTCCAGGAGGTGCAACGGATGAACTTCCACCGGGTAACAGGTCTGAAACAGACAGGACGTGCCTTCCACCGGTGCCGAGGCCACCTGGGTGAGGGGCGGGATGGTCATGGACTGTTTCAGGATGGGCTTGGGCGTAAAGGCCACAATGGAAGCAGACGGCAGCGGGCGCAGGTAGTGCGGCCAGATGAGCTGGACCAGTTCGTGAATGATCTCCGGAAATTCATCATCCAGCTTCTCTCTTAAGAGGCCTGTCAGAAAAGCAACCCCTTCCAGAAGGCGATCAACATCGGGGTCGGAGGAACGACCGCTGAGCATGGGTGCCACTGCCGGATGGGCCTT
>CAZXJE010000290.1:0-1300 GCA_964640835.1 uncultured Eubacteriales bacterium | reverse complement strand
CCCTGGCGAGTGTTCAGGATCCGTTCCAGGTGCCGGATGATGGAATCGATCATTCGTTTCGGATCCTTCCCGCCGCGCCGTTCAGGTGCCTGCTTCCACGATCGGATGCGCTCTGTTAACCTTTCTTCCCGCATGATTTTATGAGTTTCAGAAAATACGGTTGAATCGTCTCACCCCCGCTTATACGGCCGAAATCAATAAATGGATTAAGACCAACTTCATCCCTGCCCGCCTTGCCTGAGTATCGCGGAGCGGGACTATAGCGGGCAGGATCTCCCACTCTTCCAAGGGCGAGGGGAAAAAGGGAGACCCTACGGTGAGTTGACGGTTCGAATCAAATTTACTTGACCGGTGCCCTCCAGTCATCCTCCCCGGTGGTTGAGCCGATCTCGTGGGTCCAGGTGATTTTGCGGTAGCTGAACGAGACATCCTCCAGATGGGTGAAGTGCGCCTGACTTGGGTCCTGACAGTTGGGCATCTGGGCCGATATATTGGTGATGATGGCATCTTCCAATTTCGTGGTGAAATAGTGCTCCTGTACTCCTTCGCTGCTGGTCCGCCACCATTTGATTTCGCATTTGGTCAGCCTCTCACCGGTCGAAAGCGCCTTGTAAAGCATGGGAGAGGACTTGTCGAAAACCTTGGTAATCGTCAGCGGCTTGTGAACGCGCTGCCCCGTGGGTTGACCGCTTTGGGGATCCGTGGGAACGGTAACCGTGTGACTGAACGCTTCCACCAGGATCTCGTTTTCGTGACCTTCCTGGTAAACGTTTCCCACGCTTTCTTGGGTAAAAGCTCCTTCTGTGATGTTGCCCTGAGTAGCGCCTTCGATTGACAGAAACGCGGGTGTTGGCATGGTAAACCTCCTTTTCGTTTTTTTAGAGTGTTATTCTTTATCCAGCTTTCCTACAAGGGATAGGGTAAAATAGGCTCCCATGTATTTGAAATGGGGCCTGACTTTCAGCCCAACCCGGTACCAACCGGGCTCTCCCTCAACATCCTCCACCGTTATCTGCGCCTGACGCAGCGGCCTCCGGCTGCGGGTATCGGGACTTGGGTTGTCCTGATCGGCAACGTACTGGCGAATCCAGGCGTTCAGCTCTCTATCCAAATCGGTCCTTTCCTTCCAGCTGCCGATATTTTCCCTTTGAATCACCTTCAGATAGTGGGCCAGCCTGTTGGCCACAAACATGTACGGCATTTCCGTACCCAGCTTGTAATTGAGTTCGGCTTCCTTGCCTTCCGGGCTGATCCCGAAGTTCTTGGGCTTCTGAGCCGAGTTGGCCGAAAAGAAGCAGGC
>CAZXJE010000289.1:0-4295 GCA_964640835.1 uncultured Eubacteriales bacterium | reverse complement strand
GGGTGGGAGGGCGGCGTATAAAATCTGACTGGAGCGAAAACATCTCCTCTGATTCTATCCTGGAAGGCAATCATTCTTGTGATAAGCTTTCATTTCTTTGATAATTCCTATATATTCCGTAAATATTACTTGACATACACCATGTGGCAGCTTATATTCTTTATGCTACAACATCCTGTACAATCCCCGAATAGAGGTGTGATCATGTTAGAAGGGAATGTTTTTTCTCAAAATGCGATGCGAATCCTGAAGGCGCGCTACTTCATGAAGAGTGAAGACGGAAAGTTTTTGGACGAATCACCATCGGATCTGTTCTCTAGAGTAGCTCGGCATATCGCTTCAGCCGAAGAGACAACGAGCGAACAGAAAAAGTGGGAAAACAGATTTTTTAAATTAATGATGGACAGGGACTTTATGCCCAACAGCCCCACTCTCACCGGCTCTGGCAGAGACATGTGTCTGAGCGCCTGCTTTGTCCTTCCGATCGAAGATTCCATGGATTCCATCTTCCAAACCGTTAAAAACACAGCACTGGTCCATAAAGAAGGAGGGGGGACAGGATTCGACTTCAGCCTCCTCCGTCCTGCAGGGAGTTTTGTCCGCAAAACTCAGGGAATCGCCTCCGGCCCCATTTCTTTCCTCAAAGTCCTCGATGCCGCGACCGAAGCTGTCAAACAGGGGGGTACACGCAGAGGCGCAAACATGGGGATACTGCGCGTCGATCATCCCGACATCGAAGAATTCATTCTGCTGAAAAAGGATGGCCGGACGATCAACAATTTCAACATCTCTGTTGCGGTTACGGAAGCGTTTATGGATGCGCTAAAGGAGAATGGCTCATACAGCATCTACGATCCCTTCCTTAAGAAAAAAGTAGGGAAGAAAAAAGCCGGCAAGATCTTCGACAAAATCGTAGAATCCGCGTGGGCAGTAGGCGATCCCGGTCTAATTTTTATAGATAAAATCAATGAGCATAATCCCACTTCCGGGATCGGACTGATCCGGGCGACGAATCCCTGCGGTGAACAACCGCTTCATGCGTATGAATCATGTAACCTGGGATCTCTGAATCTATCGAACTTTTTCGCTCCGAATAAAAGGGATCGATTCGACTGGGAGAGGTTTAAAAAAGTCATACAGATCGCGGTCCGATTTCTGGACAACGTGATCGAAGTCAACAGGTATCCCCTACCGGAAATCGAACAGACGACCAAGGGAAACAGGCGCATCGGCCTGGGTGTCATGGGCTGGGCAGACCTTCTGATCAAGATGGAGATCAAGTATGATTCGGTAAAAGCCATTAAACTTGCGGAAAAAATCGCATCATTCTTGAGAAAAAATTCACATGCTGAATCCAGAAAACTGACAGAATCGCGAGGCAATTTCCCGAACATCGAGCACTCGACCTTCAAGGGAAAAGCGATGCGGAACGCCACGGTTTTGACCATCGCTCCTACAGGAACCATATCGCGCATCGCTGGGTGTTCGTCCAGTATCGAGCCCGTATTCGCCTTTGAATTCACATCAAAAATCATCGACGGCGAGCTCAAAGATATCCATCCTCTGTATGCAGAGTGGAAGGCAAAAAATCCTGATGAGCCCTTGCCCGCTTATTTCAGGACTGCCCACGACATCACACCGGAATGGCATATCAAGATGCAGGTAGCATTCCAAAAACATGTGGACAATTCTGTGTCCAAGACCATAAATTTTGCGAACAGCGCAACAAAAGAGGATGTCCATAACGCGTATCTTCTGTCTCATGAGCTGAATACCAAGGGAATCACGATCTACAGAGATGGAAGCCGCACCGAACAGGTCCTCAACCTGCCTACAGAACAGCTTCAGCCTAGGGAGAGACCGAATTCCATCCCATCTGTCACTGATAAGATCAAGACCGGCTTCGGGAACTTATATGTCACCATCTCCTATTTTAATCAGAAGCCCTTTGAAGTCTTCACCAGCATCGGCAAAAGCGGGTACTCCACTATGGCCGATGCAGAGGCCCTGGGCAGGCTTATATCGCTAGCACTGAGGAGCGGCGTCGAACCCAAAGATGTCATCAGCCAACTCAAAGGGATCGGAGGCTCTGAGCCGATCTTTACTGAGGGTGGTTTGGTTCAATCCATTCCGGATGCGATCGCCAAAGTGATGGAACGGCACATCGGCAAGACAAAAACAAACGCCAAAGATTTTTTCACTGTGATGTGCAAGATCTGTGGCGCCAGTCTTCCGGATGAGAAGTGCCCGACATGTCCGAACTGTGGCTGGAACAGGTGTTCAGGCACGTAACGCATGTATAATCCTATGTCCAACGCGCGGTCAAGGAGGGGGATGCGGAGGCAGAGCTCAAGAAAGTTAGAGAAAGATGTCAAATGCTCTAAGTTATTCTTCGACGGGGGAGATCTCTGTTGTTCAGTCCAACAGAGGAGGGATTTCCCCCCCGCTGCCCCGAAGCATCCTCAAATCCGTGATGAATGACATTCCGAGTGCTCCAATTGGTGATTTCGAAAACACGCTCAGTTTCCCCAGCGAGGAAACTTCGCTCGGATCCGGGCTTCCCTCACATCTCCTTATGGGAGATGTACCATGCCCGTCCATCCCTTCTCACGGTTTTCTCCACCACACAATTGGAACACTCAATAACGCAATCTTTATTCATGCCATCACAGTTTTTGGGATGATTACTCACTGTCCCGGTTCGTTGATTAAAAAAAAGAGTCCTGGTAGAATTCATTGTTAGAATCAAGGCGAGGTGAAAAATGATCATCGGTGAATTGGCAATTTTTCCCACGAGTGAAGGAGTGTCGGTCAGCCGGTATATTAAGGAAGTCGTAAGAGTGATCGAAAACTCTGGGCTGAAGAGTTATACAGGCGGGATGGCAACAACGATCGAGGCGCCAGACCTGAGAACTCTATTTGATCTCGTGGAGAAAACTCATAATGTGTTAGTGGATATGGAAGCGCAAAGAATACACATCGATCTCCGAGTCGACCACAGGCTCGATAAAGATGCCTCAGTGCTCTCAAAGCTAAAATCTATTGACAAATCTTAGTTTGCGAAAGAGATTTGGCCGAAGAGCTTAGCCTGTACGAAAGAGAGGGCGGGTGAGGCACGTGGGACCGCCAGCACCTTTCCTTGAGATCTCATCCCCAGAATATTCCCAGACTTCCACTCCGGTTTCCTCGAGGAGTTGTTTTGTGCGTGGATTTCCTGCAAGCATAAGACATTTCCCTGGAGCAACTGCGAGTACATTGCAGGCCATCATCTCAAACTCCACATCCGGCACTTCGATGAGTGTCATATCCCGCTCAAACAGCCATTCCCGGAAAGGCACGGACATCAACCGTGAATAGACCAGAGCACGATTTTGGTCCACCGGGCTGATAAAAGACATGAGATGAAGGACATCCTGGGGACCGTTCCAATGCGGGAGGGGAACAACCATCACTTCTTTGATAAAATCTCTAGTCAGCTCTCTGAGCTGCCGGATTCCCTCGGCATTGGTCCGGTATCCCTGCCCTACAGCTAGAGTCTGCTCATCAAATTGGACCACATCCCCACCTTCAAGTTTTCCAGGATCGGTAATCACACCCAGAATCGGAATGTTGAGATCTTTGAGGAATTCCCCTGCGGCTGAAGGCTCTCCCTCTCGTTCTCCCTTTCCCATACGACACAGGATAGCTCCCCGCTCCGTAATCATCACCGGATCGTGTACATAGATGGAATCAAGGCCAGTATTCTCGTTTTTGGGCAGAAAGTGAATCTCAAGATCACATTCTTGAAGTAGAGCCACGAAGTTTTCGTACTCTTGCACAGCATTTTTAAAATTAGGACGGCCCAAGTAATTGAGGTCCATCCATTGCTCATCTATACTCTCCTGCTTGATAAAGGCCTCCCTGGGATGTTTCAGCAAAAGACTTTTTATCTCTCCAATCTCGGATGAACAACCATATTTCATGTTTTTCTTCTCATTTCTTTTAAAAGTTGCTGCACTCGGTTCTCTAAAAATACATCTTTCGCAATCAATTGACAAGTTCACTGGTTCCTCGCAGCTTTCATAATCAATTGACAAGCTTACTGGTTCTCACAACTGACCGTTCGGGGAACGGTCTCAACATTGAGTGATCGGTTTAACGATGTAGGGTCAGCTCCCCGAGCTGACCGTTCGGGCGATCCGTCCCTCCAATGCTCCAAATTTTCCGGCGTCTGTGGGGGATCTAAAGCTCTAATAACATTGACAGATGGGGCGACCGACCGATACAATAGACGCTTGTTTCAAATACTAAAAATC
>CAZXJE010000288.1:0-4317 GCA_964640835.1 uncultured Eubacteriales bacterium | reverse complement strand
CCTCAACCTTAATGTAAGGGTGGGGTGGGTTGGCCTCGGTCCGTGAATATTCCATCTCCTACCTGAATTATTTATAAAATCTGCTGACAAACTTAAATTTAAACAAACACTTATTATTATATTGTCAGCATCTTTTACTCTTCAGGCGCCGACCCAATCTATGAAAATTTATCGATGATGAAGTCTACGATCAAAGACAGCATCTTTTCAAAATGCCTGGGTTGGGTGTATGTGTGATCTGCACCCTCAATGACCTCTAACCGGCAGTCCTCCAATAAACGCGCACATTTGATACTCTGCTCTATGGGCACAGTCTTGTCCATATCCCCATGGACGATCAATGTCGGGATCTTGATTTTTTTTATTGCTTCATAGCTCTTGATCGATTCAGCATCTATGTAAAAAGAATAGTTGAGATTAAGGCTTTGACCATCGCTACCTATCACAGAGATGAACCCTGTCTTTTCCCAGCGGGGGATATCGATGTCCTGGTCTCTTGCGATCAATAGTCCCAAATAGTCGGATACAGGTGATTTTAAAGCGAGGAGGATTAGTTCATGCAGCTGAGATGCGGCGATCAAGCTGGCAAAACCGCCAAAGCTGGATCCCACCAGGCCTATCTTTGAATACCCTGAATCTTTGAGAATGTGAATGGCCTTGTGCACATTATTAACAGCTTCCGACAGCGTTATGTCTTCGAACTTTCCTTCGCTTTCTCCATGACCAAAGAAGTCAAAACGCAAGGTGGATATCCCTTTTCGATTCAACAACGTTTCCAGTCGTGAGCAAGTCCTTCCATCCTTACTCGTAGAGAACCCATGGCACAACGTGATGATGGGGGTTTTTGTGTTTCCCGTGGGATTAGAAAGCACTCCACACAGCTTAAAGCCGTTATCGTTTGAAAAAAAGAATTTATCTTTCATGGATACACACAATCCAACTCTAGATTGTTAAAATAAACCCCTACATTATATTATAATATTAGTGCCCTGCCTAAAAACATAAGGCCAGTTTCTTTGTATGTAGGGTCCGTTCCCCGAACGGACCGTTTGGGAAACGGTCCCTACATTGAAATAGAGCTCTACCGTTGTTTCGTTGTTCGTTTTTGAAATCACCAATTGGAGCACTCGGAACGTCATTCATCAAGGTTTTGGGGATACTTCCCTTGATCCTCAGCACTATTTTTAGAAGCATGAGGTGTATGACCTAAGCTTCTCGCCGGAGCGGTTGTTCTGCATTTTTTTCAATGCTTTGGATTCGATCTGTCGGATTCTCTCACGGGTCACATTAAATTCTTGGCCGACTTCTTCTAGGGTGAAGTCATCTCCAGCACCAAGTCCGAATCTCATTTGCAGAATCCTGGTTTCTCTTTCTGATAAGTCGTTGAGTGCCTCACTGATTTGCTCTTTTAGGCTGGAGTGGATGACGGTATCTGGAGGTGAAGGAATGCCCTTGTCCTGGATGAAGTGGCCGAGTGGACTTTCTCCTTTCTGGCCTGAAGGGAGGTCAATAGAAAAAGGGTCCTGCGAAACATTGATGACCTCTTTGATTTTTTTTTGAGACAACCTCATTTTCCGAGACAATTCTTCCAGAGTAGGCTCTCTTCCCTTTTCATGGACCATAGCTCTGGTTATTTTTGTGAGTTTTTGGATGGTTTCTGTCATATGAACAGGAATTCTGATCGTGCGGGACTGGTCGGCGATAGCTCGAGTGACTGCCTGTCTGATCCACCAGGTGGCATAAGTCGAGAACTTGTGTCCTCTGCGATAATCGTATTTTTCTACAGCTCTCATCAAGCCCAAGTTGCCCTCCTGAATCAGATCAAGAAAAGGCAATCCTCTGTTCTGGTATTTTTTAGCTATGGAGACGACGAGCCTCAGGTTTGCGGACACCATTTTTTGCTTTGCTCTGTCTCTGATTCGAATTCCTTTTTCGATTTCTTTTAATGCATCTTTTAGAAGACTTGGCGACAGACCGGTCTCTTTCTGGAATCGATCCACCTCTCTTTTTGTTTCCGATATCTGTTTTTTCATTCCAACCTTATCAGCTGAGCTTTTTGTGTTTTTGAATTGGGAATTGAGTGTTTCGATATGTCGCTCTAGCTTATCTGTCGCTTTCAGTTTGTCATATATCTCGTCGATGATCCGATCCATCCGCAGCGGACGAATGTTGAGATTTTCAATAAGTCGTCTCATCTGGAGGATATGTCTTCCTCTTGCAATGGAGTGTTTTTTTGTTTTTGGAGTACTCGTCAACTGTTCCCCAATCTTGTTTATTTTATTGATCTTCGACAGAAGTTGCCGTTTCCTTTTTTCAAGCTCTTTTGTCCCATCCTCATCTTCGTCATACTCGAACATACCCCGGATGATTTCCGGATTCTCTTTGAGTTTTGACTCGAGTTCCGCTATCTCTTTATAGATAAGCAGGGTTTTATAAAGCACATTCTGAATAGCTCTTTGACCTCTTGCGAATTCCTTGGCGATCGCGATCTCTTCTTCCTTTGTGAGAAGAAGAATATTTCCCATATCCCTCAGGTAGAGTTTGACAACATCTGTGGTGGATTCCAGATCGTGGGATGATCCCGAGGTAGTCTTCTGTCCCTTCTTGTGCGCTGGATTTTGAATGGGAGGAGGATCGAGATTATACTGACTCAGATCGTTAAGTTTTTTGCCCGAGTCCTCTATTGGGAAGGAACCGGAATCGATTTTATATTCCAATTCCTCGGTAAACATAGACTCCTGTTCCAACTCGGGAAAAAGGAGCTGAGGATAATCGTCATGTTTGTAATCATTTTCTGAGGACAATTCTTATCTCCCTTATATAAGAATATTAACATATTATAAACTTATTTGCTGACCATTTCGTTTCAATTATTCAAAAAAATGTTGACCCTTCTGTTGTCATATGTGCTGACCTTGGTATAATTCAGTGGAGTTAATTCTCAGTATTTATATAATCCCTTATTTCAAGGAGAGCCTTATCATGAGAACCATCACCTACAGTTCAATTAGAAAAGATTAATGACAATGTGCTCTCTTTTAAAGATGTTGACATCGTTGATAGAACGCCTCTCCTGGATATTAAACCCTATGTTCCTGCATTCGATCAGAGAGAGGTAAGTAAAGTCGGATGGCTCAAAGGGAAACTTAACAAACTTCCGTATTCAAGAGATGATGGAAGATACTCCAGATAATGAAGCTAATTTTTGCGCTTCGAATAACATATAAGAACGAAAAATAAACCTTCTCCACCTATTTCTTTCTTTCCGGTGCTACTGATAGAATCGTTTTTAAAAGTTCTTCATCTTGAGGCAACTGACCAACCTTAGGAAGCCTGGGCAAGAGGATTACCCAATTGTAGTCCATGGCAAAAACTTTTTTAAATAGCGGTAGGCTTTTCTCCACATTCCCTGTTACTGCTAGAGTCACCGCCGGCCAGAATATCATCTCTGCATTATCAGGATACATTTCCATAGCTTTTGTGTATGCTTTCATGGCATCCTCGACTTTATTTTCTGTTAAGTACTCATCTCCCAAGTTCATGTGATTGTAGGCCTTGTTCAACTTTAGGAGTCTCCTCATTTCTTTGACAGGAGTGGGGTGGTCTTCGATCCGAAGATCGTAGAGCCTGTCTTTCCACCAGACACCTGAACTCTCGCCCCTAACTACAATGAGGGCCGCAGACTGCTTTCCTCTGATGTCGCCCCCCTCTGCCTCGGCAGCTTCCAAAGCTGCCAAGAGCCTGTCCGCCAATTCTCCTTTCGTGTTTTTGTAAGCTTTAGCCATGGCATCCCAGACAGTGTTTTTGAGCATCAAATTGGCCTGGCAGGTGAATGTGTCACCTAGATGATGGCCCGCTTCAGGGATACAGCTCTTTCCCGTGTGGACAGCCACTCTCCCCTTGGCATCCACCATAGCCACCTGACGGACATCTTTGTTCTTATCGGCTTCGATGAGTGCAGCCAAGGTTTCTTCAGCACTCTTCCCAGCCCGCATGAGTTCCAATCCCAAAGGGCCGTAGGACGCCTCGACGAATGATTGTGTGGCGATCGCTCCAACACCAGACTCAGCCCAGGGTACGATGGGTCCAACCGAGAACCAATGGGATTGGACCGCTACACCCAACTGTCCGGTCTCTTCATCAAAGGCCACTATGGAATAGGTGTGAGTGGGGCGTATACTCTGTTGGCTCATACAAAGGGATACGATTATAATTCCTAGGGCAATTCCGATGACTATTTGTCTCATGACAATCCTCCTTCCTTCACTCTGAATTATTCATAAAAAATGTCGATACTTATCATAACTGACGTAATAT
>CAZXJE010000287.1:0-4322 GCA_964640835.1 uncultured Eubacteriales bacterium | reverse complement strand
GCCCGCACATGATACATTCCTCGTTGCGGACGTCAAAACGCATCTGCATGACACCAAACTTTGATGCCAAATCCTGAATAATCTTGGAGCCGGGAGCAACAGACAGCATCAGCTCGATCATCATTTTTCGAGCTTGAATGACTCTCTTGGTGTCCGTGTGAACATTAAGCCCCTCTTCGCAAGGATAAGTGCAGGAGCTGACGAGCTTGGTGTTTGGGGCTTTTCCCACCTCGACCAAGCACAAACGGCAACCGCCATAATTGCTAAGGCCGGGATTGTAGCAGAGCGTTGGAATTTCGAGGCCATAAAATTCACAGGCATCACGGATGGTCCATCCTTCCTCGACCTGTACTTCTAAATTGTTGATATTCATGTTTATCATTTGTTTTGTCCTAAAGCGTTTATACCGTCCTCGGTTTCCAGTTCACACCGTACGCATCTTCGGGCTTCTTTCACGGCCATTTCCTTTGTCAATGTTAATGCCACTTCTTTAAAGTTCTTTCGACGTTCCGCGGGGGGGAGCCGGTGAATTTCGGACCTTTGCGCGTTTTCGATTTCTTCCTCTGTCAGTTGAACAGGAGTGATGTAGACAGATGGTCTGGAGAGCTTGTACTCTCTTGCTATGGGTTTGCCCTGCAGATAATTATCAATGGACTCCGCGGCTTTCTTTCCCGCTCCTATGGCTTTTACAACACTGTTCGGTCCGGTGACAACATCTCCGCCTGCGTAGACGTTTTTCCGGCCAGTCGCGCCGGTCTCTTCATCAGCAATAATTGTATCCCATTTGGAAAGTTTAATATCGTCATTTCCATGGATGAAAGAAGTGTCAGGGCTCTCACCGATAGCAGGAATGATAGTGTCAAATTCCAGTGAGAACTCAGAGCCGCTTATGGGGACCGGGCTCCGTCTTCCACTCTCATCCATCTCTCCCAATTCCATCCTTGTGCATTCGATTCCATTGATTTTTCCATTATTCGTCAGAAATCTGATGGGTGCGACCAGATATTTAATCTCTATTCCTTCCTCTAGTGCGTCTTCGATTTCCTCATCATATGCGGGCATTTCCTTTCTTGTTCGTCTATAGAGGATGGTGATTTTTTCTGTATTTTTCTGACGGATGGCAACGCGCGCAGCATCGATAGCTGCATTGCCACCGCCTATGATTCCTACATTTGCTCCGAGTGGTACTTCTTTTCCCAGATTGACCTGAGTCAGTAGCTCCATACCCGGAATGACTCCTTTCGCTGTTTCTTCCGGGATTGCGAGTTTCATTGATTTATGTGCCCCAGTGGCGATGAATGCGGCTTTGAATCCCTGGAGGGTGAGATCGTCTAGAGCAAAATCCTTCCCGAGAGCGGTGTTTGTTTTTAATTGTACGCCAGATTTCAGGATGAATTCGATATCCGACTTCAAAACTGCCTTTGGAAGTCTGTGCTCTGGAATTCCTAAGGCTAACATTCCACCCGCAACCGCTTGTGATTCGAAAATGGTCACGTCATATCCCAACATATTCAGTGTATAGGAGGCAGCCAGTCCAGCGGGTCCAGATCCGATGATTGCCACTTTAATATTATGTCTTTTCAGTGTTTGGATGGGCAAAGTGTCCTTGCCATTCTCAACTGCCCAATCCATTATAAATCGCTTAAGAGCCCGGATTGCGATGGGTTCGCCGAATTCTCCGGTTCGACAGACGGATTCGCACTGATGGTCGCAAACACGGCCACAGACAGAAGGAAGAGGATTATCTTTCCGGATCACTTGATAAGCTTCTTCGAATCTCTCTTGCGCGATCAAAGCGATATAGACCGAAGCTTCCTGGTCTGTCGGACAGATGGACTGGCACGGAGCGGAAACGATTTCCTTACAGACCATGGCAGGACATCTTTTTTTGCGGATGTGTTCTTCATATTCGTTTCGGAAGTATCTGAGCGTGGACAAAACGGGATTGGATGCCGTCTGACCTAGCCCGCACATCGAGGCGTCTTTGACGACAACGGCGAGTTCTTCGAGAAGGTCGATGTCTTCCATTTCTGCACGTCCTTCGCTGATCTTGGTAACGATCTCCCATAACCGCTGCGTGCCTTCGCGGCAGGATAAACATTTGCCGCAGCTTTCATCACGGAGGAAATTCAAAAAGTATTTGGCAACATCCACCATACAGGTATTTTCGTCCATGACGATCATACCGCCAGAGCCCATGATCGAGCCAGCCTTTATGAGGCTCTGGTAATCAATGGGGAGGTCCAGTCTCTCTTTGGGAAGACATCCTCCGCTAGGCCCACCAGTCTGGACGGCTTTGAATTCTTTCCCGTCAGGAATGCCACCTCCTATGTCAAAGATAACTTCGCGCAAGGTAATCCCCATCGGAACTTCAACGAGTCCCGTGTTGTTGATCTTCCCCACCAGAGAAAATATTTTGGTTCCCTTGCTGCCCTCGGTTCCGATTCTTGCATACCAATCAGCACCTTTGTTGATAATAATGGGCACATTGCCCCAGGTTTCCACGTTGTTAATGTTTGTTGGTTTTTTCCACAAACCCTTTACAGCCGGAAATGGCGGACGCTGGCGGGGCTCGCCTACACCTCCCTCAATGGATGCGATCAAGGCTGTCTCTTCTCCGCAGACAAAGGCGCCAGCACCTCTGTATATCTGGACTCTAAAGTTATATCCAGACCCGAGAATATTCTCCCCCAGTAGTCCTAAAGCTTCGGCGTCTTTGATGGCAATGGTGATGTGCTTGAGCGCTACAGGGTATTCATCTCGGATGTAGATGTAACCCTCGTCGGCGCCGATAGCATAGGCTCCGATGAGCATGCCTTCTAGAACTCGATGGGGATTTCCTTCCATCAGACTGCGGTCCATGTAGGCGCCTGGATCTCCCTCATCTGCATTGCAAATGATATACTTTTTATCGCCCTTTGCCTTTCTTGAGAATGCCCATTTGTTTCCTGTGGGAAAACCGGCCCCACCCCTCCCTCGGAGTCCCGACTGTTTAATCTCGTCGATGACTTCTTCGGGAGTCATCTTTTCGAGAACCTTGGCTAGGGAACTGTAGCCACCCACTGCAAAATAATCCTCGATCTTTGTGGGCTCGATCTGCTCGTTGTCTCCGAGCACGTTCCGCAGCTGTTTCTTATAAAAACCGATATCCGGCCCACTGGATTTTACCTCTCCGGTGTCGTGTTCTTTGTAGAGCAACCGGTCGATAATTTGGTCGTTGAGAACAGTCTCCTGGATGATGGCTTCTGCATCCTCTGGCTGAACATTCTGGTAGAACAAATTCTGCGGTTGGATGATAATGTTGGGTTCAGCCTCGCAGAACCCGTGACAGCCTGTGACTTTTACTGCGACTCGATCCTCTAACTTTTTTTTCTGGATCACTCTCTCTAATTCTTCGACGACTTTCAAGGAACCACGCGCTCGCCCGCATGTCCCGGCGGACACGGTGAGGACTGTGCGTTTCTCTTCTTCCTTTCTTTTAGACTCGTGTTTTATTTTTTGTTTCAGGTCTTCTAAAGACTTCAGTTTCATATCAGTCATTGATCTTCTCTTTTTTTTCGAGTTTCCTCACGATCTTTCCTGCTTTTCGGATGCTGGTTTGGGCATAGTATTCACCGTCAACAACGACTACGGGTCCGATGGCACAACACCCAAGACAAGCGACAGAATCCAGGCTGTATTTGCCGTCCTCCCGTGTGTGGCCTACCTCAAGGTTGAGGTTCCGTTCGAATTCCCTGAGAATTTTTGGAGCGCCTCGAACGTGACAAGCTGTACCTACACAAACCGTAATTTGGTGTTCACCCTTGGGTTCCATGCTGAAGGCATTGTAGAACGATGCCACAGAGATGATATCTATCAGGGGAACATCCAGGGCCTCAGAGGTCATGTTGAGTGCGACTGGTGGCAAGTAATTGTACTTGGCCTGGAAATCTTGGAGGATGGGGATCAGGGATCGTTTTTCTTGGGGATGTTTTTGTATGATACCTTCAAATTCTGCCTGATCATGAAGCATGTTGATCTCCAAACTTAAATTGAGATAAAAGAGCAAAAAAATCTGTGGAATAGCCCCCTCTTTGGACTTTTAAACAAGGTGATTAATCCTTTGAGCGAGAAAGACGCCCGAATATGATTATTATTGCTCCTTATTATAATGAGTTAAAGTATTGAATTATTAATAAAATATATGACCTTGATATATAGCAAAACAATTAATTAAATGTCAAGGAATTTCGCCAACAAAGAAGAATCCCCAAAACTGTGATGGCATAAATCACATTGCGTTATTAAGTGTCCCAATTGTGTGGTGGAGAAAACCGTGAGAA
>CAZXJE010000286.1:0-4364 GCA_964640835.1 uncultured Eubacteriales bacterium | reverse complement strand
CATTAATACCTATCTCTTTTCATATGTGCCAATTACAATGGACTTGCTGAAACAGGGTGTTAAACACATTTTTAATGAATATTTCTTATTTTATGTCGGCATTCTTTACCCTTCGGGCGAGCCGATCTTACCGCGTCTGTTTCGTTGCAGCCCATTCGCGGTAGTCATCTACAGCTTCATGGGCCGCTTCCTTACAGCCACGGCAACCTCGACTCGTGAATAATCCAGGTTGATTAGATAATGGCGCCCATTTTTTTAAGGGGATTTGAAATACCTTGTATGCTTCTGATATGATTCCAAGTTAGGAAAAATCTAAACAAGATCTTAACTTATCGGGAAGGAGTCGTAGATATGATCAAAAAAAAGAGCGATATGATCAGAGTATGGAAGCCCTTTGGTTTGATTTTATTGCTGTTATTGGCTTCTGTCAGCGTGAGCGCAATCCGGACAGAAAAACCCGTTTTGCATGGCCGACACTGGGTGGCGATAACTGGAAAACCCTTGGCTGCCACCGCTGGTGCAAAGATCTTCGAGCGCGGCGGCAACGCTGTGGATGCAGCCTGTTCTATGCTAGCCGCCACAAGCACTATGTGGGATGTTCTGGGTTGGGGAGGTGAGACTCAGGTCTTGATCTACAATCCTAAGAATAAAAAGGTCTATGGTGTAAATGCTTTAGGTGCCGCACCCACTGGAGCCACACCAGAATTTTTCAATGAGAAGGGCATGGAATATCCTCCAGAATATGGCCCTTTGGCCGCAGTGACCCCTGGAACACCCGGAGGCTTGATGGTCATGCTGGCTGAGTTCGGCACCATGAGCCTCAAGGATGTCCTCGAGCCTTCTATGGAGATGGCCGAGGGTTACCCCATCGAGGCGCAGGCGGCTGACGGTATCGAAAGGCAGAAAGAGCGGATCAAGGAATGGCCCTATTCTAAAAAGGTCTTTCTGCCCCATCTCACCGAAAAAGACCGAGAGTCCCCCTATCCCGGTGAGATCTTCCGGCAGCCTGAATTGCTGGATACTCTACAAAAGCTTGTGGAAGAGGAACAAAAAGCTCTGGAAGAGGGGAAGACTCGAAAAGAGGCTATTTATGCCGCCTACGACCGTTTCTACAAGGGGGATATCGCAGAAGAGTTCGTACGTGGCTGTCAGGAACAGGGAGGCCTTATCACCATGGAAGACCTGGCGAGCTGGCAGGTTTATCTTGAGGAACCAGTGAAAACGACTTACAAAGACATTGAAGTCTACAAGCTGACTCACTGGGTTCAGGGTCCGGTGATGCTTCAGATGCTGAATATGTTGGAGACCCTTGACCTGCAGAAGCTGGGCTTCAACAGCATAAATTATATCCACATGCTCTACCAGGTGATGAATCTGGCTTTTGCCGATCGGGATTTCTACTACGGCGACCCGTACTTTCCACCGGAAGAGCCCATCAAAGGATTGCTTTCCAAAGAGTATGCCAGAGAGAGAGTGAAACAGATCGACCAGAACATGAACGATCCTAATGCGAAGCCTGGCGATCCCTATCCCTTTGAGGGTAAAGAAAATCCATTCCTGGACCTTTTGGAGAAATGGTCCAATGTGGGACGTACACAGGAGAACATGAGTGCTCGGCAATGGGAACGATTCGAAGAGGCTTTCCTGGCTGGCACCACATCCATCCAGGCTTGCGACAAGGAAGGTTGGATTGTTTCTGCAACGCCATCAGGAGCCTGGCTCCCTGCCTGTATCGCCGGAAAAACGGGTGTCGGCATGAGCCAACGTATGCAAAGCTTCGTTCTCGACAGGGAGAAGAATCCCTTCAACCTCTTAGAGCCGGGAAAGAGACCGCGAGCGACATTGACGCCGGGCCTAGCTATCAAGGATGGCAAACCCTTTCTTTCCTTTGCCGTTCAGGGTGGGGATACACAGGATCAGAATCTGGTGCAGTTTTTCCTGAATATGGTCGAGTTCGGAATGAATATCCAGGAAGCTTGCGAAGCCCCCAACATTGTGAGCTATCAGATGCAGAGTTCTTTTGGGGATCATGAAGCCCGGCCCGGTCGACTCACGCTGAATGCTGCAACTCCAGAGAAAGTGAGAGAGAATCTTGCATTGATGGGGTATGAGATCGACATCCGGTCTCATACATCCGGTCCGATCAATGCGATCTTCTATGACTGGAAACACAAGACATTCTGGGGGGGCTCCAGCAATCACGGCGAAGACTACGGGATTGCTTGGTAGCTAACTTCGACAGAATGTGAGACGGAGAGAAGCAAGATATTTTTAATTTTCTAATGTGCATCGACAAAATGTCTGCGGCCTTGTCTGAAAGGCTATAGCTGGACGTTGAAAGAGGCAAGCAAGCTTAATGCCAAAGAAGTCTTCAATTATGTCATGAATAACAAAAAGGTCATGCCAAGGACATCCCTACGTTATGCTATAGAAAAATTGCCAGAACAACAGCGAAGAGATGCTATGCGGAAAGATTGATATGAATAAACGTGTTTCATTTTTCTTTTTAGCCATTTTCCTTTCAATCTATTTCTTTCATTTTGCTTGTACTGGGGATTATTCCTCTAAAGGGAATGAATCGATCGAGGTCATCGGAACAGAGGAAAATGCTGCGGTTTCGGGAAAAAGCGGAATGGTGGTTTCCGTGGATGAATACGCTTCCCGCGTCGGGATCGATATCCTAAAAAAAGGAGGAAACGCCGTGGATGCAGCCGTGGCTGTGGGATTTGCTCTGGCTGTAACCTTCCCCTCTGCTGGAAATATCGGAGGTGGTGGCTTCATGATCGTCCGGTTCCCGGATGAAAGAGAACCCGTCGCTCTGGATTTTCGGGAGATGGCTCCTGGAAAAGCGGCAGCCGATATGTATTTGGATGCAGATGGCCGGTATGTGGAAGAGCGCAGCATTTATGGCTACCTTGCGGTCGGTGTCCCAGGAACAGTCAAAGGATTTGAGCTAGCCATCCAGAGATACGGCAACCTTGAGTGGAAAGATGTCATTGCTCCGGCCATCAAGTTAGCTGAACAGGGTTTCAAACTGACTGAGCGTAGAGCCTTGGGATTCAATTATGCCAGAGAAGGATTCCCAAATGGGACAGATGCGTTTCAAAAGATCTTTACTAGATGTGATGGGTCACCTTTCAAAAAAGGAGACCGGTTCGAACATAAAGAGCTTGCTGAATCTCTAAAACTTATCGCTAAGCAGGGCTCAGATGCGTTTTATAAAGGAGAGATTGCGGAAAAGATCGTAAAGGATATGGCCCGAAATGGCGGTCTGATCACAAAGGCAGACCTAGAAAACTTCAGGGCGATCGAAAGAAGGCCTATCTCAGCCACCTACAGGGGATTCCAGATCATATCCATGCCTCCTCCGAGCTCGGGCGGGACGATTCTGGTAGAAATGTTGAATATCCTTGAGGGATTCGAGCTGGGACAGATGGAGAGGTTTGCGCCAAAAACCCTGCATCTGATCATAGAGACCATGAAATTCGCCTATCTCGATCGTGCCAAACACATGGGAGATTCCGATTTTGGGGATATCCCGGTGGAGCGGTTGATCTCTAAATCCTATGCAGCAGACATCCGAAAAAAGATCCATCCAGACAGCGCTATCCCGAGTTTGGAACTGGGTAAGGAGATTCTGACTTTCGAAGAAGCCAAAGAAACAACCCACTATTCTGTGATCGACAAAGACGGTCTTGCTGTCGCGACAACCTACACACTAAACGGTGGATATGGAGCCGGAGTTGTAGTTCCAGGCACTGGCATTCTGCTCAATAACGAGATGGGCGATTTTAACAGGACTCCGGGATTTACAGATGCGGAAGGACAAATCGGCACCAAACCGAACCTCATCCAGCCCCATAAGAGGATGTTGAGCTCTATGACGCCCACGATCATCCTGAAAGGTGAAAAAATCTTCATGATCACAGGAAGCCCTGGAGGTCGCACGATCATCAACACTGTTCTGAATGTCATCATCAATGTTCTTGATTTTAAGATGGACATCCAGAAGGCTGTAGATGCTGCGAGGGTGGATCACGAATGGATGCCGGATGTGTTGAATATAGAGCGTAAAGGGATCCCAGAAGATGTGATCCATGCCCTTCGTTCTATGGGCCACACCTTCAGGAAATCCTCCCGGCCCTGGCGGCAGGGAGATGCCCACAGCATATTTATCGATCCCCAAACTGGACTCTACTGTGGAGCTGCTGACAGACGCTCCGAAGGAGCCGCCATCGGCTACTGACGAAACAGATTGTGTAAGTAGCATCCCCGAAACTGTGATGGCGGGAGTCACATCGCGTTATTAAGTGTTCCAATTGTGTGGTGGAGAAAACCGTGAGAAGGGCTCCATGCGGGCATGG
>CAZXJE010000285.1:2219-4367 GCA_964640835.1 uncultured Eubacteriales bacterium | reverse complement strand
AACATCGAGGGAACGTTGAATATTCTGTTGGCTTCAAGGGATGCATCTGTTAAAAAAGTTGTCTTCGCTTCTTCCTCATCCGTATACGGTGATGACGAACATCTCCCAAAGAAGGAAGGACTGGAGGGCAATCCCTTGTCTCCTTATGCTGTTACTAAGCTTACAGGGGAAAAATACTGCCAGGTCTTCAGCGAGATCTATGGTCTTGCGACAGTGTGCCTCAGATACTTTAATGTTTTTGGTCCACGCCAGGATCCTTTTTCTCAGTATGCGGCCGTGATCCCCAATTTTATCATGCGCCTTCTCTCAGACAAGGCCCCGATCATTCATGGGGATGGGGAGCAATCCAGGGATTTCACCCATGTCGCCAATGTTGTGGAGGCCAATCTTCAGGCTGCGCTTGTGCCCGATGTTTTAGGCCAAGTTTTTAACCTTGGCAATGGGGTACAAACGTCAGTGAATGGTCTGGCCAAAACACTCACAGAATTGACAAAGAAAGACATCGAGCCAAAGCATGAAGAAGAACGTCCTGGAGATGTGAAGCACTCCTTTGCCGACATCTCGAAAGCAGAGGCTCTTTTAGATTATAAACCTCGTGTTTCTCTCAGGGATGGCCTTTTGAGGACTATCGAATGGTTTAGAGATCAGCAATAGAGGTGGGGCAATGAGTCTGATAAACAAGATCAAAGACAGGAAATCACTGGTTTGTGTGATCGGTTTAGGGTATGTGGGGCTCCCTCTGATCAAAACATTTTTGAACACGGGCTTCCATGTGGTCGGTTTTGACATAGACCAGACAAAAGTGAACCTTCTCAATAAGGGGAGAAGTTACATCAAACATGTCACCGGGAAAGATCTGATACCTTTCCTGGAAAAGAACAAATTCAAGGCCACGACAGACCCCAAAATGCTGGCTAAGGCCGATGTGATACTGATCTGTGTGCCAACTCCTTTGGATGCCCACAAAAATCCTGACCTCTCTTTTGTGCTGAACACGACAAAACTCATTGCTGATAACAGGAAGAAGGGACAACTCGTGGTCCTTGAGAGCACCACATATCCAGGCACGACCGAGGAAGAGATGCTTCCCATCCTGGAATCCAAAGGATACAAAGTGGGAAGAGATTTTTATCTGGCCTATTCACCGGAGAGGGAGAATCCTGGAGATGAGGTTTATACAACAGCCAATATTCCAAAGGTTGTTGGGGGAGTCACGAGGGAATGTTTAAAAGTGGCCAAAACTCTGTACGATCAGATCGTCATTCAAACAGTGCCGGTGAGCTCCACTAGGGTTGCTGAAGCCACAAAACTCCTCGAGAATATATTCCGTTCGGTGAACATCGCTCTGGTCAATGAGATGAAGATGATCTTCGACCGGATGGGAATCGATGTCTGGGAAGTGATCAAGGCCTCATCCACAAAGCCCTTTGGGTTTATGCCCTTTTCACCTGGACCGGGATATGGAGGGCACTGTATTCCGGTGGACCCGTTTTATCTGACATGGAAGGCCAAAGAGGTCGATTTCCCGACACGGTTCATAGAGCTTGCCGGTGAGATCAACACATTTATGCCGTACTTTGTGGTTGATAGGACGATTAAGGAGCTGAACGAGAGGGGCCGCGTGATCAAAGGGGCCAGGGTGCTAATACTGGGTATCGCCTACAAAAAAGATGTCGATGATCAGAGGGAATCGCCGTCTTTAAAAATAATCACTCTTTTGAAGCAGAGGGGAGCCAAGGTCGACTACAATGACCCGCATGTGCCGCGTTCTGCAGGGCACAGGGATTATCCCGAGTTGAATATGAAATCGGTTAAGCTGGATGAGACAACACTGAAAAAATATGACGCCGTGATCATAACCACCGGCCACACAGCGTATGATTATGACTGGATCGTAAAGCACTCTCATCTGGTCATCGATACCCGTAATGCTATCAAGAGGAAGCGGAAAAACGTCGTCAAAGCCTAACTTGGCTCATTCATAAAAAATATCGATACAATTTACAACCAGAATATTATGATTTTTTCTTAACAAACGTGAAGGAGATACTAATGAAGATCGTAGTGATCGGCACAGGTTATGTTGGATTGGTGACGGCTGTGTGTCTCGCTGACCTCGGACACGATGTAGTGGGGACGGATATCGAT
>CAZXJE010000285.1:0-2209 GCA_964640835.1 uncultured Eubacteriales bacterium | reverse complement strand
ACAAGGAAAAGATCGATAAGGCTTCCAAGGGAATTTGTCATATTTATGAGCCAGGATTGGAAGAGCTCCTCCAAAAGAACCTCAAGAAAGGCAACCTTTCCTTCAGTCATGACCTCGAAGAGACCATTCGAGAATCGGATGTACTCTTTGTGTGTGTCAATACGCCTCAACGCGAAGATGGAAGTGCGGATATGTGCTATGTGGAGAGCACTTCACGGAGCATTGCGGAAAATCTTAATAAGTATAAAGTTGTCGTCGAAAAGAGCACAGTTCCTGTAAAAACATCTATGTGGATCAAGAGAACCATCAGCCTCTACAAAAAGGGTGATGGGGAATTCGATGTGGCCTCCAATCCCGAATTCTTGCGCGAGGGCACGGCTGTGTCGGATTTTATGCATCCCGACCGTGTGATCATCGGTGTGGAGACAAAACGGGCTGAGGACGTCCTCGTCAAGATTTATAAAGAATTCAAAGATGAGATCCTGGTCACAAACATCGACACCGCCGAACTCATAAAACACGCCTCCAATTCATTCTTAGCTCTTAAGATCTCATACATCAACCTCATGTCAGATCTTTGTGAGAGGACGGATGCAAATGTGGAGCTCGTCGCCAAAGGAATGGGATTGGACCCCCGGATCGGCGAGAGATTTTTACGGGCGGGATTAGGATATGGCGGCTCCTGTTTTCCGAAGGATGTGCGGGCGCTCATAAAGATCGGCGATGATTTGGGTGCTGACCTCGCGCTCTTAAGGGAAGTCGATAGGATCAACAGCAGCAGGATCCAAACTTATGTCAATAAGATCAAAAAGGCTCTCTGGATCGTTAAGGATAAAAAAATAGCGGTGCTGGGCCTGGCTTTCAAACCCGAGACAGACGATATAAGAAATGCTCCCAGCATATATGTCGTCAAGGAGCTACAGAGAGAGGATGCTCTGTTACGTCTCTATGATCCTGTGGCCATGGAAAACATGAAGGGCGTCTACCCCGAAGATCATCCCAAAATCGTTTACTCCGACAATCCTTATGATGCTGTTAAGGATGCCAATGCCATGCTTGTTGTTACAGAATGGGATGAGATCACATCCCTCGACCTAAAAAAGGTTAAGGCTCTGATGGCAAATCCCATTATCATCGATGGGCGAAATGCCTTTGATCCTGATGAAGTGCGCAAACTCGGGTTTGAATACTCCTCGATTGGCCGGCAATAAACCTGAATTCTTCCGGTTAAAGCCGATGGAGTGAAAAAAATATCCATTTTCTTGACAACCAAAACACACCTGAATAGAATAGAGCCACTCAAGGATGATGGACTTCAGAGAATGGCTAATACATAGGACGTGTGTTAAAAAAGATGCAGCCACTCACCTAAACATCTTGAACGCTATCCCCAATCATGCACTTTTTTTCTTTTTCATTCTTTATTCCGTTCAGATGTTGTTATAGAATTCCAATAACAGAAGATCCCCTTTTAACCTGAAAAACAGACGAGCCGACAATTTGCTAGATTACGCATTGGGTACAAAAAACAGAGATCGCGTTGCCCACCCACCGGCGGCAGCTTGCCCGAGCACTGCGAGAAAAATAACAAAACGCCCCAAACGCTATTAACGCTAAGGATACAGTCAAGGCAAAAAAGGTCCCCGCCAATCAGGTAAGACCACACTTCTAAAGATGCTTCAACAATATCCCGGGGATTTAGAAATTTTATTCTCCACTATAAACCGGAGAAAGCTTTAGTCCTCACTAAAGGCTTCTGCGGTGATTTAAAGATAAACTCATCTTTAATCAAATTTATCCCCGTGTGGTACATATAAAAGATGAACCGCAATCAACTCCCGGTATTACGATTTCCAGTGTCATCGCGAGGAGCCAAGCGACGTGGCGATCTCAACCGAAGGCTTGTCCCATTTTTTTATTTATGCTAATATAATTCCGTAAAGATACTTTTTTGTTGCTTTATAGAAATTAATGCAATTAATCGAGTTTCAAAAAAAGCTCTCAATGTACCCGATATTTTCGCTTCGGGATGTCCAGAAGATAGCACCAAATTTTTATCGTATTCAGCTAGACCGCTGGCAAAAGAAGGGGTATATCAAGAGGATTAAAAAAGAGTATTATTATTTTACAGACAAGGAAATAGACCAAAATTTTCTCTTTTATTTGTCAAACAAAATTTATAGTCCTTCATATATATCCTTGGAAAAAG
>CAZXJE010000284.1:0-4370 GCA_964640835.1 uncultured Eubacteriales bacterium | reverse complement strand
GTACTATCTATTCATAATCGACATTTTTTACCTTTCAGGCGCCGACCCAACCTAACCCGCCAATCTCACTACAAAGCCTTCGTTGTAGCCCTGGTTAGGTTGGGTCGGCTCGCGGTAGTTCACTACAGCTTCATGGGCTACTGCCTCACCTTTGCAGCAAGCTGTGCTCGTGAATAGTCCAGGGTAATTAATAGGAGGGGTTTGAGTGCGGGCTGTTGTCAGCAAAAGGGGGGTTGATGATGGGAACCAAAAAAGGTGGGGGCTCTATCCAGCCCGCAAAACAGAGCCAATATCATTATAACAAAAAAAATGCTGTTGTAAAGAAAAAAATAAAAAAAAATTAAATTTTTATAATTTTATGAATTTATATTAATAAAATGTTCCCCATTTTCTCTTTTAAGGTACAAACAATTCATTCTCTCGGGAAAACAATTTGTAGAGTTTGAGATGGCGGATCTGCCGCATTTTTTGGAGGTTTAAGGACGCTTAGCAGGTGAGTATTGAGGATCAATGGATGTCTACCCTGTATAGATGGCGCTCTACGGGGAAGGATTTTTTCGAAATATATCTTGACATTATCCCTGTTTTTTTATAAAAATTTTGACAAGACCAGTAAAATTGGTTCAAAGTTCTTTTTAGAAGCGGATTCCATGCTAGATAAAGCATTAAATTTTACTTGGAGGTAAAATAAATGGCATACGAATTCACAAATTCAAAAGGTGTGAAGTATTATCTCCATTTTAAGGATGTAAACCTAAAAGGGGGGAGGCAACAACGAATTTACTTTTTTGCACGGGATGTCAGAGACGGTTCCCTGGATGCGGTTCCTGACGCTTACAAGGTCATTGAAACCGAAAGAACGGGGATGCCCATCCTGAAAAAGAAATAAGCTTCTCCCGATAGGAGGGAGTGGCCTTACGATCTGGCCGCTCCCTTTTGTCATTATTTCTTTTTTGAAGTCTTTCCGCGCTTTTTACGCTACATCTTTATTTCTGGACTAATACAGTATGTAGTCCTATGGTGTATGCGTTTTTCTTCCGTGTGATCGTATCTGTTTTTACTGCGTGTTCGGCAGTTTCTCCGAAATTTCCTGACGTTTTGGTGTTATATGGGGCCAGTTGTCCTTTAATTGTGACAGAAGGGGTCTTTGACTTTCTCTTTTTTCTGGGCGAGCGGCCTGGCATATTTTTTGCAATAATGATTAACAGAAAGGAGGAAGCATGAGAAAACTTCTGTTAATTACCATAGGCTTTTTGCTTTGTCTTCCCCTCTTCGTTTATTCGGATAATAGTGCTGAATACTATGACTATAGCTTTGCGCGGATGAGCTATGTGACAGGCGATGTGTTCATTGAGAGAGCTGCTGATATGGGATATGAGCAGGGAATTGTCAATCTCCCTGTAGTCGAGAATGACAAGCTTGGAACCAGAGATGGCCGAGCAGAAATTCATTTTGGTAAAAAAAATTATCTCAGGATCGATAGATACACGCATGTTGATTTCACCGAGCTTCCCAGGAAAGGATATGACCAGGTCAAGCTCAACTTGCTCTCTGGGAACATCTACTTGAGAGTGAATTTTTTAGGTCGAGAGAAAGATTTTGAAGTTCACACACCGGATGCCTCTTTTTACATTCTCGAAGAGGGACTTTACCAAGTTAAAGTTGTGGAAAACAGTGAGACAGAGATCCATGTCGTGGATGGATCTGTCGAAGCAGCGGGTGAAGAGGGATCTGTTCTTGTGGGACCTGAAGAAAGACTGGTGGCCTCCAATGGCACTTTTCGTTCTGACCCGGAATATTTATATACCAGTTACAGCGATAGTTTTTCCGAGTGGAACAACTCTCGAGATGTCCTCCATTTCCGGACCGTTCAAAAAACGTATCTCCCCTCCGAACTCTATGAATATGAATCGGAACTTGACGCCAACGGTCGTTGGGCTTATGAGGCCTCTTACGGTTATGTCTGGGTCCCTAATGTTTATCACCACACCTGGCGGCCTTATCACGATGGAAGATGGCTGTGGTATCCGGTTTGCGGTTGGACCTGGGTACCCTATGCGAGCTGGGGATGGTGCGTCAGCCATTACGGCAGGTGGCACTGGCGGTTCGGTTTGGGATGGTACTGGATCCCGACGCGTTCCTGGGGCCCTGCATGGGTCCACTGGCACCACGGATACAACTATTACGGTTGGTGTCCTGTCAGCTATTGGGGCTATCCTGTTGTCGTTCAGAACAACTCCTTTTACGGGCGTTGGAACGACCGGTATTATCCAGTAAATTCAAGAGCTTTGACTGTCATTCACAAGAATCAGCTTCAAGCTCCTCGAATATCTAAGGTTGCCCTTTCACATAGCCAAACGAATCGATTGGGGAAAATCTCTCTTGCTGCTAACCAGCCAAGAGTAAAAGGCATTCCCCAAAGGAATAGTTTGGTGAGTCAAAAGGCTTCCAAAGTCCTGGAGAGGTCAAATATCCGGAAGGTCGGCAAGAGTTATGCCACCACCCAGGCCCTGCGCTCCACTTCCCCATCACGATCGGCTAAGATTACAGGCAAAGCCAAATCCAAGCGCCCGGCAGTGACAAGATCAGGACGGGCCGGAGTACCAAAAAATTCCGTTTCTCGTTCATCGTCGCGGACTTCTACAAAAACTCTTTCCTCCAAGTCGACGAAATTAGGATCTTCAAGATCGGGGGATTCGGCCACGTCTCAGCAAACGCGTGCACGGACTGCCATAAAGACCTACCCCTCGCGGGCAATGTCCTCAAAGCGTTCCAGATCTTCTGTGGCGAAAGGTCGCGCATCCGGGTCTCCTGTGACTCATTCTTCTCGCACGACCTCACCTTCCGTAAAAATTTATCCCTCTAGGAATTCATATTCATCCCCCCGAGGGTTATCTAAGAGCAATATCAACAGATATTCGTCCACTCCTCGAACAAACACCAAAGGCACATCCTCCTATAGCGATACGTCACGATACAGCCGTCCGTCGCGTTATGGTTCCTCCTCAAAGACAACGCGATTTTCGTCCTCTTCTTACAGGTCATCCCCATCGGTCAAGTCATCCTCATCGTACAGGTCATCGTCCTCATACAAATCATCTCCACGGAGCACCTCGCGAGGAAGCGTGTCATCCCGCAGTTATTCATCGCCAACCCGGAGTTCACAGAGCTACACAAAAAGCCGGCGTTCTTCGTCCTCCTACAGGTCATCTCCACGGAGCACATCACGAGGAAGCGTGTCATCCCGCAGTCCTTCACAAAGTCGAGGTCGAACCTCGGGCGGATCAAAGTCCGTCAAGAGCGGCTCAAAGGGTTCCACAAAAGTCAAAAGGAAATAAGTGAGCAGGTTAATTTTCTACTTTACATTTCATGCCTTCAATGATATAAAGTATCCTGTTTTAAGGAACGAGAAGTGTCTCTTTTTCCAGCGTTTTAAAGATAAAAGAAATTTTGACATTTCTTTCTAGCAAGAGATTTAAATTGGAGGTATGACTCATGGCTATTCGGTTATTGATTCCCGCAATTGGACAAAGCATCTTGGGTAGGGCACCCGCCTTTCTTGGCATAACGGTTTTGGCTTTTTTTCTGGTAATGGGGACGGTATCCTGTGGAACAACAGAAGAGAGTGTGGGAGAGGAAAGCTTAGCTGTTAAGGAAGGGGTCATTGAATTTGAAGGAACAGTTAAAGTGGCCGTTGGGAGATATGTTTTTATCCCTGAATCCCGCGGATTTGATATTATCCTTCAAGGTGATATTGAAGGCGGAATTGAAGGACTTGTGGGTAAAGAGGTCAAAGGAGAGGGAGAATATACCCCAGAGAGACCCTCCATATTAATAGCCAATACTCTCGATGTGAAGGATGCTGGCGGCGAATATATGAATATCTTCACAAAAAGTGGGGATGTGATGTTCGAAGATTGGATGACTCAACAGGGAAGAGACGACATTTTTCCTGCCCTGATGGACCTGGAATACAATAAAAACGAAGGATGGGAAGGAAAAGAGAAGGCGAAAGTCTATGGCCAGTTGGAGCAGAATGAAGACGCAGTTAACATCGTTCTTATGGATGACAGAGACAGAGAGACTGGTCGAATCATCGTCGATAATGTCAATGAAGTTGCAGATTTCTACATTAAAAAATTGAACCTTTTCGATAAATTTTGGTTCTACATGGATGTAAAAGAAACAGTGGAGTGGAGCACACGGCGCAGGAGCCGCGAGTTGTTCCATGCGGATGTGCTTTTTGCCGGTCTTTACTAACCTGAATTATTCATAAAAGCTGCCGACACATTTATTCAAAAAAAGCACTGCCTTTTTTATGTCGGCATCTTTTACCCTTCGGGCGAACCGATCTCACAGCATCGGCTTCG
>CAZXJE010000283.1:0-4406 GCA_964640835.1 uncultured Eubacteriales bacterium | reverse complement strand
GTCATTCATCACGTAAATAGTCATTCATCACGTAAATAGTCATTCATCACGTAAACAGTCATTTAACACGTAAATAGCCATTCAACACGGCTTTGGGGGGACCTCTACTTAAGGCGGGGAGAAAAAATTTTTAGATTCTGGGGGGGAAGAGGGAGGGAAAAATCCCTCCCTCTTATTTTATCAACTTAAGCAGTTCGCTCTTTTTGTACTAGAACGAGAACCTCAATCCAAGACGGATAGAACGGACACCGTAAGCACTAGTTAAGAGACCATAGTCTGTGTCCAATCTGTATTCCGGTGGATCTCTGTAGGGATAGAGATAGGGATTCGGATTTTGGCTGATGTTATAACCACTTCTTCCAAAGAGGTTGAAGACATCCACTATGAGACCCAGCCTGCCGTACTCACCAAATGTGAAGGATTTTTCCAGTCTCATGTCAAACATGGTATAGGGAGGATTCCTGCGGGTTCCAGTCGTCTCGGGGGCGACTGAAGCGTAGCTGTCTTGAGTATCAATGCTCGAGGGGAAATAGACACGCGCAATCGTTCTTCTCCAGGCTGAACCTGAGCGGTGCTGGAAATAACCTGTGAGGATGATGTCGTAGGGGAGCATGACAGATCCCATAAGCTTGACCTGCAAGGGGCGGTCGAATGCTACCCGGCCGTAGGAGTTTATCATCACGTTGGGATTGTCGAACATTCCCGATTCGCCTTCTGTTGCGCTGTACCCGGGGTCAGCATTACCTTTGAATGCAGAATACAGGATCGAACCCTGTAGCTGCCACCGGTTCGTCATCCTCTTGTCGAAAGTCAACACAAGAGCCGTGTATTCCCTCTTGGCTTCGGGGGGATTCGCACCTTCGTAAGCCCTTGTTGGAGCGTACTCGGCCAGGCCATATACAGTCATGTTCTGGTCATCATCTGTCCCCCATTCTCCATCAAAGCCGGGCTCGATAAAATCATAGGGGAGCCAGATGGGCCGTCCCTGATCATCGGTGGCGTTGGGATCATAGCCGTTATTCTTATCCACATCCTCGACGATGTTCTTGTTCACCTTGTAGATGAATTGGAGTCCGACTCTGAAGTCCTGGGCCAGCTCGTGATCGATGCCTGCCATGAATTCATTCATATAAGGCGGCTTCAAGTTATCGGGATAGTAACTAAAATCAGGATTTTGAATATCATAGCTGGTTAACCTGTAATAATCTCCATCTGCGTCTATATACTGAGGGTCAGCGGGTGCTCCATACCTGCCATCGGGTAGGGGAAGATCCATAAATCCGTTGCGGTTCACATCGTACCAGTACCAATTCATAGCTCCACCGCTCATGAAGTTGGCGCCATTGTACTTGGCAGACCAAATGGGCTCATAGTAGCGGCTGAAAGAAGCCTTTAGAGCCGTTTTTCCGTTGCCGAAGAGATCGTAAACAAATCCGATTCTCGGTGAAATCGTTGTGAACTCGACGACCTTTTTGTAAGGGGTGGTGAGGGCATCAAGAGCAGAGACTTGATTGAACTCTATGGAATCATCGTTGTGATACTGATCGTTCAGCGCTTCAAGCAGGATGTTGGGATTCGGTGTTTCCAGATTCGGATTCATAAATTCCGGTCCGACATTATAGTGCATATCGGGCCGTGTCTGTTCCGGTTCATACTGGTAGCCGTAGTCCAAACGGACACCAGCGTTTACCGCCAGCCTCCCAAAGACCATGTTGTCCTGGGCATAGCCAGAGAAACGGCGGGTGTTATCATATTTCCACACGACTCCTCGCTCAGCGAAAGGGCGCATTCTGAGCCGGCCACGATCTATGCCGCCTGAGGTGCCGTAGGAATATTTATTTCCAGCGTTGTAATCATACCAGTATGTATAGTAGGGATTGTCTCCCTGCTCATAACCCTTGTACCTGTCGAGGCCGTAAACCGTGTGTTCGAATTCCCCGCCAATCTTGAATTCGTGGCTTCCTCCAAAGAGCTCATCAGCAAAGTGAGTGGCCGAAATCGAAGCGAGGGCCTTTTTACGGATATAATCGTCCCCGTAATACGAGTTTCCCCATCTAACTTGCTCCAACTGGTCGTAAACAAAATAGCGATCCTTGTATTCCGGCCGCAGAAGGATGGGAAAATGGCGATGGATATACGTCCCACGGACATCGACGAATGTATTCTGGTTCAGAACCCAGTTGATCTGGTGCGTTGTAGTGTGGGAGTTTTCGTTATCCCAGACAATCGTGTTCGCAAAAGTATATGTATTACTCGTTCTGTTCTCGTAAACAGGTTCATAGATATTGTTCCAATGGTACATGCCCATGTACCGGATGTTGGGGGTAATCTGGAAGGTCAGTTTGCCAAAGCCCATCCATTCCTCTTTTTCGATATCAAAATGCTGCAGCTCTTCCGGAGTGAATGTCCATTCCCTCAAGTTGATTTTTCGCAGCCGAACATCAAACGTCTGAGGATTGGCTTTCCCCCAGATCAGGCGACGGCCGCTGAGGAAGAACCAGATCTTATCCTGGATGACGGGTCCGCCCACGCTCACAGGGATGTCCTTGTAATCCTTGAAGGATTCTGGAGCGTTAACACCAACCGCTTCTAGATCTTCGGGGGACAGCATATTTCCTGCAAGGCTTTCTGCAGTATAATAGGCAGCCGCGCTTCCCGAAAATTTGTTTCCACCGCTCTTGGTGACGATGTTGACAACAACAGAATCTGCCTGTCCCACTTCGGCCGGAAGCGATCCGACCCCGAATTCGATCTCTTCGTAGACATCGACATTGATGTTGGCCATGGGATAGAAGGTGGCGGGATCATTCATCGGGACGCCGTCCAGCTGGTAGAGCTGGCTTCTGACAGTACCTCCGAGTATGGAGGAGGTCCGGCGGTAATCGACTCCTTCAGAAACAGCTCCCGGGATGGAGTTCTGGATACCATAGAGATCCCGGGCCATCGGGATGCTCGCCAGGAATTCACTGCTGTAGTTAATGCTGGTTTTTGAAGTTTCCACATCAACCACAGGCGATTCTGCCGTGACCGTGACTTCTTCTTCCAGTGTGGTCACCTCCATCACGACTTCAATGTCCGTAATCTTTCCCACGCTAACAATGAGACCCGGCCGGATAACAGTCTTAAAGCCCGGCATTTCCACACGGACTTCGAAGTCACGACCGGGTGAAAGAGCGGGAAAACGGAAACTACCGGAATCCGAAGTGATGTAACTGCGTTGCCCAAGAAGCTTGGGGCCAGTGAGTGTTACGGTGCAACCGGGAAGAACGTTGCCTTCTGTGTCGACAACATCACCATGGATCGAACCGGTCTGTCTTCCTTGAGTAAAGGCGATGGAAGTCATTCCGAGAGCAAGGAGGAAAATCAAAGATGCTTTAAATATCTTTGTGTTCATCTTTAACTCCTTTTAAAATCACATTTTTCCTGAAGCATCAGACGTTGTCTGACACTCCAACCAAACCCAAAATTTTAGCTTTCTGCCGCAGCTTCACCTCCTTTGAATGCAGTCAAGAATTTATTCCTCACATGCAATTGTTGGATTAAAAAACTCCAATGAGTTTTTATGAACTTTTTGATTTCAGGTCTATTTTTATTCCTGAGTGCGTTCAAGATCTTCTTATATTCGTCCAATGATCTTTTCATGATCTCCGGATCTTGAAAAGCTAAATATCGAGCATAGTTGTAGCGGAGGAGTTGACCATGGACAAAATGAAGCGTGCGTTCCATGACTTTGTTGGGGAGTGCCGACCATATCTTATAGTGAATGGCAACGTTGAGTTCCAGGAACCTCTCAACAAACGAAGATTTACAAATCTCCTGCATTTCTGCAATCAACTCTTCGATCTCCTGGATACAATCGGGAGTGAAGTTGTCTACAGCCTGGCTCACGGCCAGAGCATCGAGGTCGGCCATTACCATGAAAATATCTTGGAGTTCTTTGTAAGAGATTTTTTTTACGGAGGCTTTTCTGTGGGAATCGATGGAGATGTATCCTTCTGCATTTAATTTAAAAAACGCCTCTCGAACCGGTGTCGTGCTCACTCCGTAGAGCTTTGCGATTTCCTTTTCGTAAATTCGCTGCCCGGCTTTTAGCTCGTTGTTGATGATACCTGTTCTGAGATTGTTATACACAGATTCACTCAGAGTTTTTGGAATTCTGTTTGATGAGAGGTCTTTCATTACTCCCTATTATTTTCCCTATTTTATAATCTATAATATATAAAGCAAAAATCGTGCCAGATGCTATGTTTTTAATTTATTTGTTTTCTATGCTTTAGGCTTCTCAGTTTGATCACAAAATTGTGATATATCCAAATTATTGAATCGCTATTCAAATCTTTGGAGATTGTGACGTATCAGTCAAATAAGATTTTTGCGAATCAGCAGAGTGTTTATAGCTTGGCCAG
>CAZXJE010000282.1:0-4439 GCA_964640835.1 uncultured Eubacteriales bacterium | reverse complement strand
AGAATGTTCACAAATTACGTCAAGATAACTTTACGAAACCTGTTTCGAAACAAACTTTATACCTTCATCAATATTTTTGGCTTAGCCATCGGGCTTGCAGCCTGTATGATGATCTACCTCTGGGTGCAGGATGAACTGAGTTACGACCGGTTCCATCAAAAGGCCGAACGCATCTACCGCGTCGAAAGAAAGGTGGATTTTAGGGAAGTTCACAGTCAATGGCCGATCACGTCCGGACCCTATGGGCCAGCATTAGCCAGGGATTATGTCGAGGTCGAGAATTTTGCCCGCTTAGACAGAAATGAACTTTCCATGAAGGACCACACCAACACGTTCCACAGGCAGAATCTTATTTTTGCAGACAACTCAATTTTTGAGGTTTTTGATTTTCGTCTGGAGGAGGGGGATCCCCGAACCGCCCTCGATCAGCCTCGATCCCTCGTGTTAACGCGGGCGCAAGCTATCAAATATTTCGGCACAGATGACGTCATCAGCAGGTCGTTGACCGTTGACTGGGGTGAGCAATTGACAGATTTCCAGGTTACGGGCCTGTTGGAAGAAGTGCCCCACAATTCTCACGTTCATTTTGAGATGCTGGGATCCCTCTCGACCTATTCGGATGAACGTTTAACTCCCTGGTTCAATAATTTTCTCTATACCTATGTGCTCCTGAAAGAGAAGACCTCTCCTGATGATGTGGAGAAAAAATTGTCAGCTCTATTGACTAAGTATATGGCCGCAGAATTTGCCGCATTCTTGGGTCCGGAGGTGGATATCAATGATGTCTTTCAGCTGAAGATGAATCCTCTCCTCAATATCCATCTTCACCCAGCAGAGCAGTTTGAGATCGAGCCGCAGGGCAGCATGACATCTGTTTACATTTTTTCGATGATCGCTATCCTGATTTTGATTATTGCCTGCATTAATTTCATGAATCTTTCCACCGCCCGTGCCAATAAAAGAGCTAAAGAAGTGGGAATACGCAAGACCATCGGCGCTTACAAGTACCAGCTATGGAGGCAGTTCTTAAGCGAATCCGTGCTTCTTGCCTTTATTGCCCTGATCCTAGCAGTGCTTCTGATCAAGGTGTTTATCCCAGTCTTCAATGTCATATCGAACAAAAACTTGTCTACGGGATTACTATTCCAATTCGAGAACTTACTCACGTTTAGTGGACTCACTCTTGTAACTGGATTACTGGCCGGCCTGTACCCTGCTTTTTACCTTACGGCATTTGAGCCCGCCAAGGTATTGAAGGGAAGTGTCCTTTCCGGAAGAGGAAAATCTGCGTTTCGAAGAAGTATGGCTGTCCTTCAGTTTGTCATCTCCATCACTCTGATAATAGGCACACTTATCATTTACAATCAGATGGAGTTCATCCAGAAGAAATCTCTGGGTTTCGACAAGGAAGATGTGGTCCTTATCACAACAGAAAGCAACGCGGTTCGTCAGAATATAGAATTCTTTCGCAACACTTTGATGGATGATGCAAGGATTTTATCTGTGGGTGCTTCTTCAAATGTCCCCGGCAGTTCCATGTTCTCTGACACGGTCTTTAAAAGGGAAGATTCTGATGAAATTTATAACTTAACTTATATGGCTACGGATTATGAATTTGTGGATACGTACAAGTTTCGTGTGCTCCAGGGCCGTAAATTCTCCAAAGAATTCGGTACGGATATCCAGGGAGCCTGCATGATCAACGAGGCGGCCGCGAAGGAGATCGGCTACGCTCCCGAGGAAGCTGTCGGGAAAAAGCTCAACAGGGCGACTAGTCCCGAAGATTACATAGAAGGCACGATCGTCGGTGTCGTGGAAAATTTTCATTTCAAATCTTTGCACCGGATCATCGAACCATTTGTGCTTTTGCTCAACCTGGAATACATTCGGCATATTTCCATAAGGATACAACCTGGGGATGTTAGAGGGACGCTCACTTTTATCAGACAAAAATGGATTGAGACATTTCCCGAGGAAGAGTTTAATTACAGTTTTTTAGATGACAGGATCGATCTCCTCTATGAGAGCGAAGGTAAGATGAGGAATATCTTTTTGGTATTCTCCACCCTTTCTATTTTTGTTGCATGCCTTGGACTATTCGGCTTGGCGGCATTTACGGCTGAACAGAGAACCAAAGAGATAGGTGTGCGAAAAGCATTAGGAGCCTCTGAGATCAACGTCTTTGTATTGCTTTCCAAAGAATTTACAAAATGGGTGTTCATAGCCAACATTATTGCCTGGCCTGCAGCGTACTTTGTGATGACAAAGTGGCTTCAGAATTTTGCCTACAGGATGAACATGGGATTGTGGCCATTCGTGCTAGCCGCATTGATGGGCTTTGTGATCGCCCTGATAACTGTCAGCTATCAATCCATCCGAGCAGCATTCACCAATCCTGTGGATTCTCTGCGGTATGAATGAATACATATATAAGAACCTGAGATTCCTCCTTTCCAAAGTCTGTCGCTTCATCGTTATCTCTTTACCTCTATAACATTTAACTCGCTATCCGTGAGGAGCGCCAAGGTGTGAAATGAGTTGAATTTAAAGTTGAAAATCTGTAATCTTTCTAATACATACCCGAAAAGAAGTAAATATTTTATCTTGGTGTAAACGCCGGGGAATTGGGCGCGTTAGTTTTTAAAAAATAGAGAGGCACAAAGAACTTTTCTATGGGAAACAATCGTTTTTACAAGTTTCTCTCCCGGATAGTGGATATCAAACCGGGTGAAGAGACGCTTGTTATTCTGCTCTTTTCTTGTTTTTTCTTGATCACCGCCCCCCATACGATCATCAAAGCATTACGTTATGCCGATCTGTTGCATAAAATGGGACCCAAGGGCCTGCCCATCGCGTATCTATCTACCGCCGTTATCACAGGACTGGCTGTCTTCCTTCATACGAAGATAAGAGTCAGTTATTCCAGTCAAACCTTGATGACATCCAGTCTTGTGTTTTTTGTTTTTTCCGGTTTGCTGTTACACGTTTTTCTGCAGACAGATTTTGGGATACGGAGTGCATTTTTGAGCTATGTCTATTGGGTTTGGGCAGGAGTGCTCGTTACAGTTCTCGTGACTCAATTCTGGCTGATTGTGATTGAAGTGTTTAATCCGAGAGAAGCCAAGCGTTTAATCGGGTTTTGTGGGAGCGGTGGAATTTTGGGTGGTGTACTCGGAGGAGTGATGGCAGGTTTTTTGACTCGGTCAAATCTGTCCAACTTGTTACTCCCTTTAGCATGTGGCCTGCTTTTTCTCTGCATATTTTTTGTCAGGGCCATCTTTTTTATCTGGTATAAGCAACCATCCTATGCCAAACGCTCACACCAAAAACAGGAGCTCATTCAAGCCCAACAATTCGGATTCAGAGATAGCTTTCACGCCGTTCGAAAGAACAGATATCTTGTTGTGATCGCGGGACTTGTAGTCATTACAGTAATTGTCTCGACATTTATAGATTTCTATTTCAGTTCAGCTGTGGGAGAGCATTTTACCAATAAAGAGGCGATGCAAGCTTTTTTTGGTCTCTTCTATGCTGGATTGCTGACATTTGCGTTTTTCGTAAATATATTTCTAACCAGCCTTTTGCTTAGAAATTTTCGTATTCGATTAACTCTGCTGTTGACACCGGTTACGCTATTCATCGGTGTTTTAGCTGCAATCTTTGCTCCTTTCACTTTGTCCACCGCGGTTCTGATAAAGAGCACTGATGAAGGACTAGGCTTTTCACTCCAGCAATCTGTGAGGGAATTGTTGTATATCCCCGTATCGTCTGAGCTCAAGTTCAAAGTCAAACCATTCATCGATATGTTCATCAACAGGTTTGCAAAAGTGTTGGCCGCGATTATTCTTTTTTTATTCGCACTTACTCTGGAGAAAGAAGTTGAATATTTAACTCCTGTCTTTGATCCGGGTTTGGCTAAAGATCTGCTGTGGATAGTGATTGCTGTTCTGCTACTATGGATAATTTTCAGCTTAAAGATCACCAAAGAATACATCAACGCCGTCAGGCAAAATGTAAAGATCAAGTGGAAAAGAGCTGATAAGACGGTAACGGAAAAACTTGATGTAGACTACACCAAATTGATCTTCGATACCATTGAGAGCAAAGAACGGAGCTCTATTCTTTATGCTTTGCATCTCTTCGATCTGCTGGAACAGGATAAGCTTACTCCTGAAATCAAGACAATAATCTCTCATAAAGCTGGTGAAGTAAGAGCCTCTTCACTTGGCGATCTATTCGATGCTGAAGGAGCGAGTTGGTTCCCCGAGATCGATGATGACGTCAGTCAGGAGATATTTATTACAGACATTCGAGAGATCATGTCCTCGGAGATTTATCAGCAATTGATCGATCTGCATGCCGAACAGCTGATGGAAGATGGGAATGGATCCGAGATCGATAAAATGGAGATGGCCAAGGTGATCGGCTTGATGGATCCA
>CAZXJE010000281.1:0-4494 GCA_964640835.1 uncultured Eubacteriales bacterium | reverse complement strand
ATTCATAACTAGCTCCGATGAATGCCTTAAAGATGGGATGGGGCTCGAGTGGCTTAGATTTGAATTCCGGGTGGAACTGACACCCGAGGAACCACGGATGGTCTTTGATCTCGACCACCTCCACCAGATCGTGATCCGGATTTTTCCCCGAGATCACCAGCCCTGCCTTCGTGAGAATCTCCTCATAGGCAGGGTTGAACTCGTAGCGGTGGCGATGCCGTTCGTAGACTTGACTTTTCTGGTATGCGTGTTCGGCTAATGTCCCCTTTTCTAATCGGCACAGGAATTGCCCCAGGCGCATAGTCCCCCCTATGTCCTGGACACCCTTCAGCTCTCTCCACTTGAAGAAGATCTTATGCGGGGTCCGGCGGTCGAATTCAGTGCTGTTGGCGTCTTTGAGGTTGGCGATATTCCTGGCATATTCGATGGTGGCACACTGCATCCCCAGACAGATCCCGAAGTAAGGGACCTTGTTGATCCTTGCATATGTGACAGCTCTGATCTTACCCTCGATCCCTCTTACCCCGAAACCACCCGGCACTAAGATCCCATCGGCGTGCTCAAGGATGGTCTTTGTTTCATTTGCCTCGAGCTCCTCGGCTTCGATCCACGAGATGTTCACTTTGAGCTGGTGAGCCGATCCCGCATGTGTGAGTGCCTCTTTCAGGCTCAAGTAAGAGTCCTGGAGTCCCGCGTATTTCCCCACCAAGGCGATGTTGACCTCGTCTTTGGGGTGGGTCATCCGGTCGAGCATCTTTTTCCACCGGGATAGATTTCGTCGTTTTGGAGGAAGAGCCAATCTGTCGAGGATGATGGTGTCTAAATTCTCACGGGCAAACAGGAGAGGAATTTCATAGATATTATCCACATCCTTGGCCGTGATCACGGCTTCGAGCGGGACGTTAGTGAACAGAGATATTTTAGCCTTCAGGTTCTTATCCAGTACCCTGTCGGTCCGGCAGAGGATGATGTCGGGCTGGATACCGATGGCCCGCAGCTCTTTCACACTGTGCTGGGTGGGTTTTGTCTTAAGCTCTCCCGAGGTCTTCATGTAAGGGACCAGTGTCAGATGGATGAAGAGAGAATCGGTGGCTCCCAATGACAGGCGCATCTGACGGGTAGCCTCCAGGAATGGCAGGCCCTCGATGTCACCCACTGTCCCCCCGATCTCGGAGATCACGATATCGTTGTCATTGGCGGCGGCAAGAAATGCCTTTATGATCTCATCTGTGACATGGGGGATCACTTGAACCGTTTTCCCAAGGTAGTGTCCTTTTCTTTCCTTTTTCAAGATCAGGTCGTAGATGCGGCCAGCTGTCCAGTTGTGTGCTTGAGATGTGCGTGTGGATGTGAAGCGCTCGTAATGTCCCAGGTCAAGGTCTGTCTCAGCGCCGTCATCGGTGACATAAACCTCTCCATGCTGGAAGGGATTCATGGTGCCGGGATCGACGTTAAGGTAGGGATCAAATTTTTGGAGAGTGATCTTATACCCATGGCTTTCCAGGAGCATTGCGATCGAGGATGCGGCTATGCCTTTTCCGAGAGCTGAGAGAACTCCACCTGTGACGAATATGAATTTAGTCATGAGGTTCTTTTTTCATAAAATTTTCCACCTTGATTATATCCTGTGGTGTGTCGACACTCAAGGTTGAGAAATGTGTGAATACAACTTTTACTCTGTGGCCATTCTCCAAGACCCGGAGTTGTTCGAGTTTTTCCTCCTGTTCGAGCCTCGAAGGGGGCCACTGGCACATGTCAAGCAAAAAATCTCTCCTGTAGCCGTAGATGCCAATATGCTGGAAAAAGTAATCCGAGGATTGAAACGGAAGAGGAGATCGCGAAAAATACAGGGCGTAGCCCTGTTTATCTGTCACCACCTTAACGATGTTTTGGTCTTCGAGAAGAGAGAGGTTTTCAACCTTTATGGCCAGCGTGGCCATGGGAATCCCTTCTTGCAAAATCGCAGAGATAAGGGCATCGATCATTTCTGTACGCACGAGAGGTTCATCCCCCTGGATATTGATGATATAGGGTGAGGAGAGAGTTTTTGCGATCTCTGCGACCCGTTCCGTACCCGAAACATGGCCGGGGGACGTCATCCGGACATCCGCCCCGAATTCTTGACACGTCTCATAGATGCGTTTGTCATCGGTAGCGATTATAAGGTTTTGGAGAAAAGTGGACTTTTGGGCCCGTTCGTAGACCCACTGGATCATGGGTTTTCCCAGGATAGAAGCGAGTGGCTTCCCCGGAAAACGCTGCGATGCATAGCGAACGGGTATGATTCCTGTAACTTCCTTCAATGCTCGGGTCCCGTTGGGATCGCTTCTTTTTCCTTGTCTTCTTTAGGTGTGGACTTTTCTGGGCTCGGCGGGGGCATCTTATCCGTTGTTTGACAAGTTGCTTCCAGATAAGCCCCCTCTTCGACGACTAGCTTCGGTGTTGTAATCGTTCCTATCACCCTGCCGTTGGAGTGGATCTCTACCCTTTCAGAGGCCTGGATGTTTCCCTTCACCTCTCCATCGATCACCATATAGCCGATCTTGATGTCGGCATCCACCTTTCCGCTATCGCCGATGATGAGCATAGAATCAGAGTCGACCTTTCCTTTGAAGTAACCGTCAATACGGAACGATCCTTTGAAGCTAAGCTCTCCCTTGATCTCTGTATCCTTATCGAAAAATCCTGTGATTTTATCCTCCTCGAATTCTCTTTTTCTTTCTTTCATGTATTCACTCCTTTAATTTTTTCATAAATGCGATTGAGGTCGTCAAGAGTGTAATAGAAAATTTTTAAGATCCCTTTGTTTTGGTCGCCCGAGAGCACCACTTTTGTACCAAGAAGTTTTAGCAGTTCTTCCTGAAAAATAAGAAGATCTGGGTCTATCGGGGCTTTAGGCGGTTTTTCAGTTGGAGCCTGGAGTCTGCGGACCCATTTTTCGACCTCGCGGACAGAGAGATTATCTTTGACGATTTGTTTAGCCATAGATTGTTGGCGCTCAGGGTTCTCGACGGGGATCAATGCCCGGGCATGTCCCATTGAAAGCTTACCGTCTTGGATCAACTCCTGGATCTCATCGGGAAGCTTGAGAAGCCGAAGAGTATTTGCGACGGACGCCCTGTCTTTCCCCACTTTTTTGGCCACATCTTCCTGGGTGTAGCCAAAATCCTGGGTCATTTTCTGGTAGGCCTTAGCGATCTCGATAGGGTTAAGATCTTCCCTCTGGAGGTTTTCGATCAACATCGCCTCATGCTGCTGGGCCTCGGTGAGGTTCCGGATGAGGACCGGGATCGTTTGGAGTCCGATCTTTTTTGCCGCGCGCCAACGGCGCTCGCCAACGATGATCTTGTAGTTTTCCTCATCGGGGACAACGACAACGGGTTGGAGGATCCCCGTTTCCCGGATCGACTGAGCTAACTCCGCCAGCGATTCAGGGTTCCACTTCTTCCTGGGCTGGAGGGGGTTTGGTTTCAGCCTGTCAATTGCGATGTCCAGGAATCGTTCCTCTTTCAAAATCCCGTATTCCTCTGGCAAGAATGCTTTGAGACCTTTTCCGAGTGCCTTTTTTGTCATCGTTTCAAAAACTCCTCTGCTAAATTCAAGTAGGATTGGGCTCCTTTGGATTTGATGTCATACAGGAGGACAGGTTTCCCAAAGCTAGGGGCTTCGGCCAACCTCACAGTCCGGGGAATGGTCGTCTTATAAACAATATCCTTCAGGGATTGACGGATCTCTGCCGCCACCTGCTTGGAGAGATTGGTCCGGTCGTCGGACATGGTCAGGACAATGCCCTCGATGGTTAACGATGGATTGAGATGCGCACGGACCTCATCCAGTGTCCGGAACAGATCGGGAATCCCTTCCATACAGAAAAATTCGGTCTGAATAGGGATTAGGATGGAATCGGCGGCAGTCAGAGCATTGATCGTGAGAAAACTCAGAGAGGGAGGGCAGTCGATGAAGATGAAGTGAAAGAACTTCCTCACTTTATGCAACGCAAATCGGAGCCGCGTTTCTCGATCATCCTGGGTGAAGACCTCTGCCTCAAAGCCGATCATTTCCGGAGAAGAGGGGCAGATGTACAGATTGTCTAGCTCTGTGGGCACGATGTAATCCATCAAATAGAGGCCATTCATGAGTGGGGGATAAACACCCTTTCCGCTTTCCTTGGTTTTTCCCAATCCCGCCGTTGCCATTCCCTGGGGATCGAAATCTAAGATCAAAGCACGCTTATGATAATAGGCGAGGGATGCGGAGAGGTTGATCGCCGTGGTTGTCTTCCCGACACCCCCTTTTTGGTTGGCAACGGCAATGATCGTGTTCATCTTATACGTTCCACGTGGAACACTTAGTTTTTATTATTCATAAAAAATGTCGATATTTATAATAACAAAAAAGTTTGCAGCGTTTTTTCTCAATTTTATGAAGTTTCACTTTAAACATCATTTTTCCAATGTGCTTATTCATTGTAATCGACATTTTTTACCCTATAGG
>CAZXJE010000280.1:0-4498 GCA_964640835.1 uncultured Eubacteriales bacterium | reverse complement strand
TGCGTATCAAAGACAGTGAGGCCTCCCTCGAGAACATGAATGTCAGCTTTTACAGGGATCAATCCGAGGATATATTGAGCAGTCTGAGGGATCTGTCGATATCCGGGATTGTCGGGGGCCTGCTCGCTGTTATCGTGCTTTTTGTCTTCCTGAGAAAATTCAGGACAACCGTGATCATTGCCATTGCCATACCCATGGCGATGGTCTTCACATTCAGTTTTATGTATCTGTACAGAGCGATTTTCCGCTCCATGATCACCATAAACATCATATCTTTGAGCGGATTGATGATGGCTGTGGGCATGCTGGTGGACAACAGTGTTGTTGTGCTTGAAAACATCTTCCGTCTGCGCCAGGAAAAAGAATACGAACCCTTACAGGCATCCATGACAGGAGCCAATGAAGTTGCTCTCGCTGTCACGGCCTCAACGCTGACAACACTCGTGGTGTTTATTTCATTGGGCTTTATGTCGCAGTCGGGATTCGGGCGTTTTATGCAGGATTTTGCACTGACGATCTCTCTCGCATTGATCGCTTCACTCCTCGTCGCCCTGACTTTTATCCCTCTGGCCAGCAGCCGGCTGCTTTCGGGAAAAGCCAAAGAAAAAGCGAAATGGCTTGTGAAACTCACCTCCATCTACGAGCGCATCATCAGTTTCACCATCAAGAACTGGAAGAGTAAACTCCTGGTTGTTGGAGTAGCCATCGGCATCTTTTTTATCTCCTTTCATATGCTGGGGAATATCGAAAGAGAGTACATGCCCGGCAGTGATGAAAGGGAGATCAATATATCCGTCTTCATGCCGCGAAGCTTTACTCTCGATGAAATGAAATTCCTGTTTAATCAGTATGATGAGATGTTGTTGTCCAGAAAACAGGAGCTGGCCATAAAGTATCTGACCACCGATTTTGGCACGAGGAACGCACGTCAGGGGCGGTTCCGCGGCTCCATAGAACTGGCCTTGACGGAAGAAGGCCTATCAGTGGTAGAGATCAAGGAACGGTTGAAGGAAATTCTGCCCAAACGAGCGGGGATCGAGTATGAGTACGGTGAGCGACGCGGACGTCACGGTCATTTCATGGGAATTCAGATCGAGCTCATCGGTCTGGATTACACTAAATTGACCGAACTTGCGGCCATGGTCGTCGAGAAACTCCGAGCAGTCGAGGATGTGGAAGATGTCACGAGCGACCTGGAGGGGGGAGACACCCAGCTCATGGTCCAGGTTGACCGTAAAAAAGCGGAGAGCTCGGGTGTCGACAGCCGTATGGTGGCTCAAACGATCTCCTCATCCATTTCAGAAAGGCCCATCGGGAAATTTAAGACCGAAAACAGGGAGATCGATATCATATTGAAGATCCACGGAGATGACGGCTTCAGTGAAGAGGATCTTAGGAATATCAGCCTGCCGACCGAGTCCAAGAGAATCCCGATCTCGGCTGTTTCGTCGATCTCCTACCGTATGGGGTCGACCTCCATCCGCAAGGAAAACAAAAAATCCAAACTGATCATCCGTGTCAACACAAAATCTAGCGGCATGATGGCCATCTCCGGCAAAATCACTGAGGTCATGAATACCTTCCAATTCCCCGAGGGATACAGCTGGAGCTTGGGGTCTGGATGGAGGCGTTTTCAGGAGTCAGAAGGCGAATCAAATTTGGCCATTATCCTCGCGCTGATCTTCATCTATATCATCATGGCATCCCTCTTCGAATCCTTCGTGCATCCCTTTACCATCCTGCTCACTGTACCGCTGGCCCTCTTCGGCGTAGCCATGATCTTCTCCCTAACGAATATCACTCTCAATACCACATCTTATTTAGGGCTGTTAACGCTGTTCGGGATCGTGGTGAACAACGGGATAATACTCCTCGACCATATCCGCACTCTGAGAAAGTCCGGCATGAGCAAGGACGAGGCGATCATTCAAGGAGGGAAAGACCGGATGAGACCCATCATCATGACAGCCATCACCACGATATTTGGTGTTTTGCCCCTTGCTCTTCCTTTTCTCCTTCCTCAATTCTTTCCGGCTGCCGGAAGGCGTGCCCAGATGTGGGCACCGATCTCTGTCGCTATCATCGGAGGCCTGACGACATCGACCTTCTTTACGCTTATCATACTTCCTACATTTTACTCCATTTCAGATTCTGCCACCTCCAAAGTCAAAGCTCTGCTGGGATTCACAAACGCAAGAGTTTAACTGCCACTCATCCCCATATGTTCAATCTGAGAATCCTGAGGACTCTTGCTAAGGTAACAAAGGCGTGTCTCCTGAGGCCTATTTGGAGAAAACGAAAGCTCTGTTCGAACAGTTAGACCTTTATTGCGACCTTGAACAGATGGAGGCCGGAACCTATACGACCTCAAAACTAGACGATGACCCAGAATAGGGCACGGGATCTTTTTTACACGGTTTTTTCCGATCGCCAAAATGGCAGATCCGGTACTCACCGGGGGAAGTATTTTGAGGGATTTTCCATTCAATGGTTATTACAGATTTCCCAAAACATGCTTTTTTCCATTTGAACCAAGTTTCATGGTCCCAGTCAAAAGCGGCTGATACCCAAGCACCTCCAGATTTTTTTTGCACTTCCAGGAATGAATCTTGATTTCTCCAGTTATTTTTGGGATTCCCTCCCCAGAAAACAACTGTGACCGTATCACCTAAGGAGTAAGTTGATTCTGTATCGACTTTGACCGAACCGAAGGACTTGCCAAGTGGAGCCCTGTCCCAACAGACTTTGTTTTTGACTTTAAACCTCTGCTCTTGTGTAAGATCGTCCGGATGAGGACCTACAGGGACAGACGGTCCTCCTGCCAGACTATCGGCCAATTTGAAAAACTCCTGTTGATAGGCGCTTAACGTGCCCGGACCAAACTGAGTGGATCCACCCTCATAGTGTTGGACGGAGTATTCTTCGCGTGTGGTGACATAACCGGAATATGCGTTGGAGCAGCTTGCCACCACTAATTCATCAATGTTTGTACTGGATAGCGCATCTTCCACAGTAACCCTAAGCCTCCGCCCAGACATTGTCGTAAATTCACATGGGACAGCCAGAATGGCGAGTTGTCCGATCCGGATGATCTGAAGCGGCAAAACCACAGGTGTCCAATACACATCCACGTTACACAGCGGTATGGATAGATTCCGCAGCAGATCTATGCCTAGCCGTATTTGCTGTTTACCTGCATACAGAACGATCTGTTTTTCTTTGTGACAATCATTGCCTTGATTATGGAGCAGCTTCAACATCAACTTTGTAAGCTTTCCCATGTTCATCCCTTCTTGGATGATAAACAAGCCAGGTCCATCTTCGGTACTTCCGGCGACCTTCGAGAGGCCGATCGCAGGGGCACATGTTGACGTGATTTCCTCATGTTCGTTATATGGGGGATTTAGAGTGATCTCAGAAAAATTGATGTGTGTATGCCGATAATCTAAGCCTGAATCCAGCTTGCGAGTTGCACTATCAAAAAGATCCACTGCTTTTTCATATTGTCTATTTCCGATTATTTCCAGATGCTCAAAATCGTGTTTTCCATCAGGAGGCCCCCACGGTATATTTGGCGAGACGTCACCCATCTCCGCCTGGAAAAAGGCTGCCACAAAAGTCTTGTCTATTTTGTAGTTTGTGCCTTTATCCTTCTCAAAACGCCAGGAGGCATACCCTTTATTGTCTCCACTAATGAGTTTATTCTCATTCCCGAGATTTGTCCCATGCGTGGCAAACCAGTTCAATGTTCCGATCTCATCTCCGTTATCACTGACAAACTTGAGAAGTGTCATTTTTTTGTTGGTGTTGTTGCATCGATAGAGGTCCCTCTCAATCTGAGGATTTAGCTCGTATGGCACAGGAGAACGGTTCCAACCGGCCCCGTCCAAATCTCCGGTATTGATGTAAATATCCCCCCTCTCAAGATTATGGCTCGCTTTTACAATCGATGCATAGATCCCATTCACGACACAGTTAAAATTTTCCTCGTCAAATCCTCCGACCGCAAGGTTATACATCGCATAATGAGAATATCCTCCCGGACTGCTGTGTGTGTGGTTCCCGCTGAGAAGCACATTTTTTTCGTCAAATTCAAACCCGAATGGATTTCTGAATCCATCCTTTAACTTTTTGGTGACCTCCAGCTTCACCGCCTGGGGGATAAAAACGAGGTCCGCACAGACCAAGGCCACACACTTCCTGTAGTCTGGAATGGCAATAACAAAGGCTCGGGACCACAAGCGCATGTGGATCCCTGCTGTCTTTTGGTTCGGCATGCTGTAGCCCAGCATGACTCTCCCCGCAGCAGGACCGGTAACATCATGGATTCCGGCACCGATCATAAAGTTGCCGCTGTTTGACATTTTTTCCCCTTATTTTTGGATTCAAATTGTATAGTTCCTACTCCTTGAAGTCAACATGACTTCCACGATAGTAAACATCCCTAAAACCGTGATGGAATGAATTCACATTGCGTTATTAAGTGTCCCAATTGTGT
>CAZXJE010000279.1:0-4517 GCA_964640835.1 uncultured Eubacteriales bacterium | reverse complement strand
TTTGGATGTAGGGACCGTTTCCCAAACGTCCCGTTTGGGGAGCTGACCCTACATTGAGGGAAAACGAGCCAGTCCCCATGTTTATCCTGAGATTTGGAGGACGGCGGCGCCGTCGATCTTGCTGGCTTTGAGGAGTTGGAGGGCTTTGTTGGCTTCTTCAAGGGGGAAGATCTGGGTAGTGGTTTTGATGGGGATCTCTGCGGCAATTTTAAGGAGTTCGTTGCCGTCTTGACGAGCGGCGTTAGCTACGCTTCTGAGAGTTCGCTCGTGGTAGAGGTATTTCACATAATCCATTTCCGGGATGGAAGACATGTAAATACCGGCTAAGGCTTGCGTTCCGCCCTTGTCTAAGAGTCTCATGCCATCCAGAACTGTTGGTCCTGCGGGAGTGAAATTTACGATGCTGTTAAGTTTGACTGGTGGGTTTTCGTTCAAAGTTCCGGTCCAGGATGCTCCCAGTTTTCGGGCCAGTTCGCGATGTTCTTTGCTACGAGAAAACACAAAAACCTCACATCCCCAATAGATGGCCACCTGAATGGCCACGTGGGCTGATGCGCCGAAACCGATAAGGCCGAGGCGCTGACCAGGTTTGATCTCACTTATGCGAAGAGCCCTGTAGCCAATGATCCCTGCACAGAGAAGGGGTGCAGCTTCTTGATCGGAAAAAATGGACGGAATAGGATAGGCAAATTTCTCTGGGATGACGATGTATTCTGCGTAGCCCCCGTTGACATGGTATCCGGTGAAACGGGCATTGTCGCAGAGGTTTTCTTTGCCCTGTTGGGCATACTTGCAGTCATCTTCTGTCGAGTAGAGCCATGCTACACCTATTCGATCCCCTTCCCTGAAACGAGAGGCTTTATTGCCCATCTTTTCTACGTTTCCGACGATCTGGTGGCCGGGTATGATGGGGAGATTGACGTCGGAGAGTTCGCCCTCAATGGTGTGCAGGTCGGTGTGGCAAACGCCACAGACATCGATGCAGATGCGGATGTCTTCGGTACCAGGTTCTGGCATTGGTACCTCAGTCAACTCGAGGGGATTCTGGTCTATCGTTGCGAATTTATTAAGGAGCATGGCTTTCATGGATCGTTCCTTAGGTATAAATTGTAAAAATTTTGTTATAGAGAATATAGTAGCATGGATTAGTTGGGAGCGATACAGGAAAAAATTTGGGTACAGGCACCTTTTTGCTTACGCAAAAACGAGCCAGTCCCCATTTTTTGCCAGTCCCCTTTTTTTGAGCCAGTCCCCTTTTTTGGACCGTTTGGGAAACGGTCCCTACATTATTTCAGTTTTATTTTAAATCAATGGCAACCTATTTTATCAAAAAACGTATAAATATAGTGAAGGGACAACACAATGAAATTACTTTCGAGAATCGAAGAGATCATCCTGTTGGGGATTTATCGGTTGGGTGATGAGGCCTATGGAATGGCAATTCGGGAGGAGGTCATTAAAGCGACAGGCAAACAATGGCTCCTGGGTGCTATCTACGGCCCCTTAGGACGTCTGCAGAAAAACGGGTATGTGAGCACCATTAAAGGGGACCCAACCCCAGAACGCGGCGGCCGGGCAAAGGTTTATTACCAAGTAACAAAAAAAGGTAAAGCCGCATTAGTTGAACTCTACCGTGTTCAGAATTTGATCTGGGAAGGGATCACTCCTCAGAAATTTGAGGGCTAAGCCTTAGGAAGATGGAAAACGAAAATGACTGAATCACCAAGACCTCCCCGCATTGCCCGGTGGATTTTTGGACGGATCATCGACAGCGATATCCGCTACGGGGCTATGGGCGACTTGGAGGAGCAGTTCTTACATATGTATCGGGAGGGAAGTCCACTGAAAGCTCGCATTAGCTACTGGCTTCAGATTCCAGCGGCACTTCCCGCATTCTTTAAAAACACACTATATTGGAGTTTTGCAATGACCGGGAACTATCTCAGAGTATTCTACCGTCTAATGAAAAAGCACAGAGGTTATTCATTTATTAATTTTGCAGGATTGACATTAGGTATTGGTGTTTTCATGCTGATCACACTTTTTGTGCAGCATGAATTCAGCGTCGATAAACATCATGAAAACTTGAACAGGATCTATCGCGTACAGGGTGAAAATATGCGCCAGCTCTCGATGGCTCCTGCCGTTGGAAAGTTGATCTCAGAAAATATTCCCGAGGCACAGAAGGTCGTGCGCTTCAAATTCCGGCACGACTATTTGGCGAAATATTTACCCAGCAATGATCTGAGCAAAGAAAAAACAACAGTGATCAGAAACTTCGGCTGGGCAGATTCCACGGTGTTTGATGTTTTTACCTTTTCCTTTATCGCAGGAGATCCAAAGACCGCTCTTGAGGATCCGTTTGCCTTGATCCTGACAGAGAGTGTAGCGCAGCGGATATTCGGCAATGAAGATCCCATCGGACAAACACTCGAGGTGAACAACCAGCACGAATACCATGTGACAGCAGTAATGAGAGACCTGGAGCGCACGCATTTGAGGTTCGATGTACTGGCGCCATTCGAGAATTTAGGAAAGATCATCGGCCAGAGCGAGCTGGATAGCTTTAACTCCTGGAACCTGGCGACATACGTTTTGCTTTCTCAATCACACGATAGAGTGGTAGTGGCGGGTAAGATCACTGACTTGTTTCATGACATCCTAAAGGAATCAAGGAACGTCGATTTTGCCTTTGAGTTGTTTCCGCTGAGGAACCTATATTTTTCAGCAGTGCTCTACGGTCATCAGGGGAATAAACAGATGGTATATGTGTTTATGGCCATCGCCGTATTTATCCTGCTTATCGCATGTGTAAATTTCCTCAATCTATCAACGGCGAGGGCTTCACTTAGAGCAAAGGAGGTCGGGATCAAAAAAGTCGTGGGATCCACACGGAAGCGACTTGTCACACAATTTTTAGGCGAGTCCGTCCTTTTCAGTTTGGTCTCCTTTGTGGCGGCTATAGGCTTGGCAGCCACGTTCCTTCAGGAATTCAGCAGATTGACCCAGCGCAATCTTACGATGGATTACTTCTGGAGTCCTCTGGTGTTATTCACTTTTGCAGGAGGAGCAGCCCTTGTGGGCATCCTCGCTGGAATTTATCCTGCCTTTTATCTGTCGGCATTCCGTCCTGTGGATGTATTAAAGGGAGAGAACGTCAAGGGTGTGAGGTCCGGTGTTTTTCGCAAAGTCCTCATCAGTTTCCAGTTCGCCATCTCCATTATTCTGATTTTTGCCACATCAGTCGTTTTTAAGCAGCTCGAGTACATCAAGAATAAAGATCTGGGTTTTCAGAAGGAACACATCGTTTACATGGAGTTCGCCCGGAACAGGGGCATCCGCAAAAATAAGGATGCCTTCAAGAGCAGGCTTATGCAGCACCCTCAGATTCACAATGTGACTTATTCCCAGGGGCGTCCCGGGCTTGTATACAACTGGGAAGGTTTTGAGTACAAAGGCGAAAGGAATGGCTTTGCCATCTTTACTGTGGATCCTGACTATTTTGGTGTTTACGGCTTAGAGATCATTGCCGGGCGGAATTTTTCACGGGAGATGTCGACCGACCAATTGAGAAAGTGTCTCCTGAATGAGACAGCAGTGCGGACACTTGAATTGGAGGAGCCGGTGGGGACCATTCTTCAACACGACGATCTGGGAGGATCATCCTTTCCTGTGAGAGATGTGGAGGTGATCGGAGTAGTTAAGGATTTTCATTACCAGACTCTGCGGAACCCGATACAGCCCCAGATGTTCGGGTGGAATGATGGATGGCACTGGATGGCCAGTGTTAAGATATCATCAGAAAATGTTCCGGCGACAATTGCACATATCGAAAATATCTGGCATGAGTTTTCGCCTGAGTTCCCCTTTGATTTTCACTTTGTCGATGATCTGGTCGCGGGCATTTATCAGAATGAAGAACGATTGGCAAAGACGATCGGATATTTCGCAGGATTGGGGATATTTATTGCGTGTTTGGGATTATTCGGATTGGCTGCATTTATGGCCGAGCAGAGAACAAAGGAGATCGGCGTGAGGAAAGTGTTGGGTGCGTCGGTTGGGGGAATTTTGTTGTTGCTGTCTAAAGAGTTCTCCAAGTGGGTGATTGTGGCAAATGTTGTGGCGTGGCCGCTGGCGTATTTTGCGATGAATAAGTGGCTGGCTGATTTCGCCTACAGGACCGAAATAGGTGTGTGGCCTTTTGTCTTATCGGCAATATTAGCTCTGGCGGTTGCGTTAGCGACCGTCAGCTACCAGTCCTGGAAGGCTGCGACAGCCAATCCCATCGAATCACTCCGTTTTGAATAAATAAAAGGGGACAGGCTGCTTTTTTAATTACCCCTGTAAAAAGCAGCCTGTCCCCTTTTATTTTGCAGATTGCTTTCTTATCTTTTCTTTGAGGCGGGCACGGCGATGCACAAAGTCCTTTTCATAATAGGAAGAAACTCCACGCGAGAGGACATAGCCCTCTTCAGAGATATTCCTGGCTTCTTCGTAATTCTTCTCTCTGTGTTCGA
>CAZXJE010000278.1:0-4526 GCA_964640835.1 uncultured Eubacteriales bacterium | reverse complement strand
AAATTCGGCTTCGCTTAACTTCTCACTGACAGGGCGCACTCTTAACAATCACTCAGATTGTTGCTCCACGAATAAGACAAGGTCAGCAGTAATTTGCGTAGAACCTCTTACGCCAACAAATGGTTACTAAGTTGTTTATTCATCTCCTTGAATGAGAATTCGGCCAACACTCTGTCCATTTGAAATTTGCCTGTGGATGGGCTAACCTGCAACTGGTAGGAATATATGGACATTCCTTTCTCAAGATGGCACCCAGCAATCGAAAAACGGAGATCACGCAGACATTTCGACTCAAATCTACCCATAGCACCAGCGGCCCTGGCAGCTCTGGACAAGGTCTGTAACCAGTTCGCTCCGTTTCCTCATGCGCGGTCACGCCTTGTAACTGAATCGGCAGAGAGCGTTTTCAAAGGCATTATTGGAAGTTACGGTAAGGTCAAAGACGCCCCGGCGTTCATTGCTTTTATTGGAAACATGGATGATCCATTTGTCCAGGAGGAGGTCGGCTATACAGGTGAGGGAATCATCTTAGAGGCGACAGCTTTGGGGTTAAATACGTGTTGGGTTGCCGGCTTTTTCAGACCGGAGATCGTGGCCTCTCTTATAGAAGTGAGCAATAAAGAACGAGTACTAGCCATAACTCCAGTGGGCTATGCGCGGGAGTTTGAGTCATGGGAGGAGAAGTTGATGACCCGCTTTGGTCGGTCACATAATCGTCTACCACTTTCCAAGCTGGTTAGAGGCTTGCCAAGGGAGAAGTGGCCAGACTGGGTAAACATATGTCTTGAAGCTGCCAGGCTCGCTCCTTCTGCTGCGAATTGTCAACCATGGGGTTTTGAGGTACAAGATGATGGTATCACAGTTTTCGTAAGAACCAGAGGGCCAGAGTTCAATGTCTCTAAACGTCTGGACTGTGGTATTGCGATGCTGCATCTGGAAGTAGCTGCTGCAGACTGTGGCCATAGGGGGCAATGGGAATTCCTACCATCTCCACAGGTAGGCAAATTCAAGATCTATTCCCAAAGTGTTCTTCTGGCGTTGACACAGTTGGGTAGGTAAAAAAAGCTTGTTTTGCTCAGTAGGTCACATTAACCTGTTTTGTTGCACAACTACTTGTTTTGTTACCTTTGATATAACAGAAAGCCGTATTGTGTCTTTGAGACTTCCTTCCCTATCTCCGCTGAGTTTCCACCCGGCTCCACTTGTACTTAATTAATTTGCAAATAGGTATCTGCTTTGCCTCCCCTTTTGTTCCTAAATATTTATTTTCCGCTTATTTCCCCGCGCATTTTTCCTGCTTATTCCCCCCGCGCACTCCACACGCATTCCCACACGCACTTCCCGCGCACTCCCCGCTCATCTCCCCTAACTCTGACCCTAATTTTCCATACCCTTCTCGGCTTCAGCATCCACTTGTTTCGACTTCGGTTTGGCTTATACTTTTCATCGGATTGTGATCTGATAAGTCAGATTGGGCGTTTGAGATTTACTTCCTAGCTATGCACTCCCGCCGTGCATTTCCGCAGTGCACTCCCTCCGTGCAGTCCCTCCGTGCATTTCCGTCGTGCACTCAAGACACGCATTTCCGCTACGTATTCCCGCCGTGCATTTCAGTTGCGCACTCCCCCACCACGCACAGCACTCTTAGTCCCCACTCTTCGCTCCGTCGCTCGTTTGCATGAAAGAGCAGGTACAATGGAGCGGGAGCAGGAGCAGGAGCGCAGAGCATGGAGCAGGAGCGCAGAGCATGGAGCAGGAGCGCAGAGCAGGAGCAGGAGCGCAGAGCAGGAGCAGGAGCGCAGAGCAGGAGCAGGAGCACAGAGCAGGAGCAGAAGTGCGGAGCAGAGAGCACGGAGCCTGAAACCGAGAACTAGCCCGAGTGGATACTAAACCGGATAATAGTGGAAATTGAAGTGGAACTAGGAAGTAAATCTCAAACGCCCAATCTGACTTATCAGGTCACAATCCGATGAAAAGGATAAGCCAAACCGGAGTCGAAACAAGTGGATACTGAAGCCGAGAAGGGTATGGAAAAATTAGGGGCAGAGTTAGGGGAAATGCGCTGGTGAGTGCGCGAGGGAGTGCGCAGGGGGAATAAGCAGGGAAATGAGCGAGGGATAAGCGGTAAATAAACATTGAAGAATAAAAGGGGAGGCAAAGCAGATACCTAATTGCAAATTAATTAAGTACAAGTGGAGCCGGGTGGAAATTCAACGGAGATAGGTAAGGAAGCCTCAAAGACACAAAATGGCTTTTTGTTGGATGTAACAAGATTGTACAAATGTCAGAATCGTTCAACTCGATGCTGGTCCTGAGTGGCATGCGGATCCCTTGTTACCTGCCGCGCATTCCTCGACCCTACTATGGCTGTTCGCCGTACCCTATCGTATGTCTGCTATGCTGCCTCTTCCATGCTCTTTACTCTCCACTCTCTACTCTGTAGTCTCTGCTCCGCAGGCGCCTCTCTCTCTGCTCCGCAGGCGCCTCTCTCTCCGCTCCGCAGGCGCCTCTCTCTCCGCTCTGCACGCTTCGGTCCCTACAGCAGTGCGGCACGGAGCAAGACACCTCCCCAGCAACGGAGCGGTGGAGCAAGGAGCAGGTCAACTTGAGGGAAATGCTTCGCAGACAACAAAATGATGGACTGTGACTCACTAATCAAAAAAGTCTATTGTGCCCGATTGAACAAAACAAGTAATTGTTGCCTAACAATCTACTTATTTGTTTAATCATTCAATAAAATGAAGTGTATAATTAAGAAATATTTTAGCTAACACGAGGCAAGCAAGAATGCTATTTAAGGCCAACTGTAAGACTATAGCTACAGGAATTATACCGCACCGGGATATTAACCAGGCTCTGCAACTAACATTAAGTCTGGATATACCTTTCTGGCCTCAGTTCCCCTACGTCAGTTATTACGAGGATATGTATGTGCAGTTTCCCATGTTATCGAAATCAATCGATAAGTCCGCGAAAGTTAATTAGACAAATGGACACCGAAGCAATATATTTATAGCAGCACGTTGCATAAGTTCAGACAACGAGAGGAGGAAACATTATGAATGAAGATAGCAAGTGCCCGGTAACGGGCAGAGCTAGCAAACCCACTGCCGGCGGTGGCACGTCGATCCGGGACTGGTGGCCAAATCAGTTGAATCTTAACATTCTGCACCAGCATTCTTCCAAGTCCAATCCGATGGGCGAAGAGTTCAACTACGCTGAGGAGTTCAAGAAACTCGACCTGGAGGCTCTAAAAAAGGACCTCTATGCGCTGATGACCGACTCGCAGGATTGGTGGCCGGCCGATTACGGTCACTACGGGCCTCTCTTCATTCGGATGGCGTGGCACAGTGCAGGCACATACCGCATGGGCGACGGTCGTGGGGGTGCGGGGTCCGGCACCCAACGCTTTGCGCCCCTCAACAGCTGGCCGGACAATGCGAACCTCGACAAGGCGCGCCGGCTGCTCTGGCCAATCAAACAGAAATACGGCAGCAAGATCTCCTGGGCCGACCTCATGATTCTCGCCGGCAACTGCGCGCTTGAGTCAATGGGATTCAAGACCTTCGGTTTCGGCGGCGGGCGTGAGGACGTTTGGGAGCCGGAAGAGGACATTTACTGGGGCGCCGAGAGTGAGTGGCTTGGCGACAAGCGTTACTCAGGTGACCGAGAACTCGAGAATCCTATCGCCGCCGTGCAGATGGGCCTGATCTACGTGAACCCGGAAGGCCCGAACGGCAACCCGGATCCGGTTGCTTCCGGCCGTGACGTTCGCGAGACCTTCGCACGCATGGCCATGAACGACGAAGAGACCGTCGCCCTGGTCGCCGGCGGGCATACCTTCGGCAAGTGCCATGGCGCGGGCGATGCCGCGCTGGTCGGTCCGGAACCCGAGGCCGCCGGCATCGAGGAACAGGGCCTCGGCTGGAAGAGCAGCTTCGGCAGCGGCAAAGGCGGCGATACGATCGGCAGCGGCATCGAGGGCGCCTGGAAGCCGAACCCGACCAAATGGGACATGGGCTATCTGAACGTGCTGTTCAAATACGAGTGGGAGCTGGTCAAGAGCCCGGCCGGCGCGCATCAGTGGCTGGCCAAGGACGTGACAGAAGAAGACATGGTGGTTGACGCGCACGACCCGTCGAAGAAGCACCGACCGATGATGACCACGGCGGACCTCTCGCTGCGCTTCGACCCGATCTACGAGCCGATCGCGCGGCGCTACCAGCAGAATCCCGATGAATTCGCGGATGCTTTCGCCCGAGCATGGTTCAAGCTAACCCACCGCGACATGGGCCCCCGCTCGCGCTATCTCGGTGCAGAGGTCCCGGAAGAGGAACTGATCTGGCAAGACCCGGTGCCCACAGTCGATCACGAACTGATCGATGCACAGGACATCGCGGACCTCAAGGGCAAGATCCTTGCCTCGGGCCTGTCCATCTCTGCACTTGTCTCGACCGTCTGGGCGTCGGCATCCACGTTCCGTGGCTCCGACAAGCGTGGCGGTGCGAACGGGGCGCGCATTCGTC
>CAZXJE010000277.1:0-4541 GCA_964640835.1 uncultured Eubacteriales bacterium | reverse complement strand
GCGGTACCCAAGTGGCTAAGGGAGAGGTCTGCAAAACCTTGATTCGTCGGTTCGAATCCGACCCGCGCCTCCACACACTTTGATTAAAGGAGAGATCTGATGGATATTGTGTCCCGCGTTCAAGCAATTTTGTTAAAGCCTAAGGAAGAGTGGATCACCATAAAGGAGGAGAGCACCTCTGTTTCCCAACTGTTCACCTCTTATGCCATGATTCTCGCTGCCATCCCAGCCCTATCTCAATTCATCGGATTGGCGATATTTGGGCGGCACATCCCATTTAGAGGTATGGTCAGGTATGGATTTGGAACAGCGTTTTTCTATGCCATTTTTTCTTATATCGCAACTCTTCTGACAGTGTATGTTTTAGGGATCGTCATTAACGCCCTGGCTTCTTCATTCTCCTCCAAACAGGATCAAGTCAATGCCATGAAACTGTCCGTCTACAGCATGACAGCGGCATGGGTGGTGGGTGTCGTTCACCTCATTCCCCTACTGAGGATGCTGGCATGGGTAGGACTCTTGTACGGGCTGTATATTCTCTATCTTGGATTTTCAGCTGCACTCATGGAAACGCCCAAGGACAAAGTGCTTGCCTACTTTCTCGTGAGTCTTGTTGTCGCTCTTGTGGTGACCATCGTTCTAAATGTGATCCTGGGAGCCATATTCCTTGTGGGAGCTGTGAGTCGCGTCTAAAACTGACTGAGCTCTTCGAGGATTTTCTGAAACGCATTCCGCGGATCTGGATCTTTGATGACGGGTCTCCCGATGACGATATAATCCGCACCCTTGCGGATGGCTTGAGCCGGTGTCAAAATCCGTTTTTGATCTTGAGCGGCTGCCCAAGCCGGCCGAATCCCGGGAGCAACAACCAAAAACTCCAAACCGCACTCTCCTTTGACAAGCTCGATTTCCTGAGGAGAACAGACCACTCCGTCAAGGCCGGCCTCTTGAGCCAATCCCGCGAGTTTTAGAACTTGTTCTTCAGTATCCGATTCTATCCCGATAGTCCGCAGGTGCTCCGCCTTGAGACTGGTCAAAACCGTGACGCCCACAAGCAGGGGCCGTTCTGTGCCGAGTTTTGTGGCTTCTTCGGCTGCCGCATCCACTGCCCTTTCCATCATTTCTTTTCCCCCGGATGCATGCAGGGTCATCATGTGTACGCCGTGTCGTGTTCCCACGCTCACCACTCCGGCGACTGTGTTCGGAATGTCGTGAAGCTTGAGGTCGAGAAACACCTTTTTGTTTTGACTTTGTAACTTTTCAAAAAGAGAAGGGCCTTTTGCGGTGAACAGTTTTAAACCAACTTTGAATACTTCTGATTCAGGAAGTTGCTCCGTAAGCCGCAGGGCCTCTTCTTCTGTGTCCACGTCAAGGGCCACTATGATCTTTTTTCCGAGATTTTCTTGGTTCTCCATTTTTTCCTTATTGTTTTACATCCAGGGTTCCAATGATGTCTTCGATGCGGGATATTCCGTGTCTCTGACAGTATCGCTCCAACTCCTTGACGATCGTGAGACAGCTCTCAGGGTCGATGAAGTTCGACGTGCCCACTTCAACGGCTTTGGCCCCGCAGATCAAGTACTCGAGAGCATCATTACCAGACATGATGCCACCGATCCCTATGACCGGGATGTTGATGTGGCTGGCGACTTGGAAAACCATCCTCAGGGCGATGGGTTTAATGGCTGGACCGCTGAGACCTCCAAAGACGTTGGCCAGTTTGGCCTGCTTTGTGTCCACATCCACTGCCATGGCCAGGAATGTGTTGACCAGGGAAACGGCATCAGAGCCTGCCTCCTGTGCACTTAACGCGATCTCTACGATATCCGACACATTGGGGGAGAGTTTTGTGATGAGAGGACGAGAGCTCACAGATTTAACGAGTTTGACGACTGAGTATGTCGAGTCAGGCCTCAGTGCTGGGCACAAACCTCCCTTCTCCACATTCGGGCAGGAGATGTTGAGCTCATAGGCTGCGATCCCTTCGTGTGAGTTCAGGTATTCCACGACAGAGGCGTATTCCTCTTCATTCTCCCCGCAGACATTTACGACCAGGGCAGTCTGATAAACTCGGAGTTGAGGAAGGATCTCTTCACAGAACTTCTTGACTCCGATTCCCTGCAGACCTATGGCGTTGATGAGGCCGCTTGCGGTCTCCACCAGCCGGGGCGGCGGATTTCCTTCACGAGGGGAGAAATAGAGACCTTTGACCACAAATCCGCCCAGTTCATCGAGGTCCATAAACGGAGTGAATTCCATCCCGTATCCAAAAGTGCCACTGGCAGCGAGGACCGGATTCTTAAGCTTAAGGTTGCCAATGTTTATGGAGAGGTCACTCATTTTTCCCCAGCTCCCAGATAATATCCTCTGCCTTGAGCACAGGACCTTCTTCACAGATCTTGTGCCAACCGGCCTTCTGATCTTTTTTGATTTTTTTGACACATCCCCAGCAAACACCGAATCCACACCCCATCACAGATTCGAGCGAGAGTTCAGCGGGGATGTTATTGGCCGCAGCAATCTCCGCGATCTTTTTGAGCATCAACTCAGGACCGCAGGCATAAATCCGGCTCACAGCAAACCCGTTGTTGAGCTCAGCTTCGAAAGCTTCTGTAATTTGAGCTCTTGTGCCGAAGGTCCCATCCTCTGTGGCACAGGAAAGAGACGTGCCGTCTTTTTCAAATCTTTCTCTGATTGGGAGATCCTGTAAAGATTTTCCTCCATAAAATACTCTGGCAGTTCCATTGTCTGCTTTAAGTTTTTGTGAGAGAAAATAGATCGGGGCAATGCCCCGGCCACCCCCTAGAAGTGCAAAGTGTTTTTCTTGGTTTCCCTTTTTCACAGTGAACCCCGTGCCCAGAGGACCGATGATGTCGATCATGTCTCCTTCCTTTTTTTCGCTGAGAAGCCGTGTGCCGAGGCCCACTTTCTGGAAGAATATCTCCACGCTCTTCCCTTCCGCAGAGAAGATGCTGAAAGGCCGGCGTAGGAGGGGATGGGTGTCTGTGCTGACGCGCACCATGAGGAACTGCCCGGGTTGCGCTTCCTGGGCGATCGCGGGTGATTCCAAAGAAAGCAGGAAATATTCTCTCCAGCTTTCCTTTCTTGTGATCTGTGCCCGGGAGTCTTTTTTCATGTGCCGTATAAGAATTTCGTTAAGAAAATATCAGATAATATTTTTCATGGCAACAAAAACTTTGACAACTCGAGGCCATTTTTGAATAATTCATGTGGAGGTAGGAATATGAAAATATCCCAACGAGGCCTTAATATCCAGGAATCCCCAATAAGGAAATTGAAGCCGTATGCGGACGATGCTATCAAACGGGGCATCCGCGTGTATTTCATAAACATCGGACAACCCGATATTGTAACTCCGGAGCCTGTTTGGGATGCCATCAAGAATTATGGGGAGAAGGTCCTCAGCTACGGGCCTGCACAGGGTTTTCTCGAGCTGAGACAGGCCATCGCGGATTATTTTGTCGACTACAACATCCCCTTGACCGCGGAGAACGTGATTATCACCATCGGAGGGTCTGAGGCCATCCATTTTTCCTTCAGTGTGGTGGCGGACCCCGGTGAGGAAGTCATCATTCCTGAGCCCTTCTACACAAACTATAGCGGATACGCAGCCTTCGCTAATGTGGGAATCGTGCCCTTGACCTTGCATGTGGAGGACGGTTTCCGCCTTCCCGCATCTCGAGAGATCGAGGCCAAAATATCTCCGAAAACACGGGCGATCCTTCTTTGCTCTCCGAATAATCCGACTGGAACGGTATACACCGAAGAGGAGCTCGATCGTATTGTCGATCTGGCAAAAAAGCATGATTTATTTTTGATCGGCGACGAGGTCTACAAAGAATTTGTCTACGATGGGGCTAAGCACAAAAGCTTGCTCGAGTATGAAGATATCAAGGACCGGGTGATTGTGGTGGACAGCATCTCCAAGCGGTTCAGCTGTTGTGGCGCACGAGTGGGAGCGGTCATCACACGCAATGTGGATGTCTACCAGGCGGCACTCAAGTTTGCTCAAGCCAGATTATGCCCGCCTTCGATCGAACAGAGAGGTGCGCTGGCAGCCTATCGGATGGAACGCAGCTATTTTGATGGGACCCGGGAGGAATACCAGAAGAGGCGTGATGTCCTTTACGAGGGATTACAGGATATTCCGGGAATTGTGATGCACAAACCTCAGGGAGCTTTTTATTTCATCGTCAGGCTTCCCATCAAGGATTGCGAACATTTTGTGCGCTGGATGTTAACGGATTTTGAACTCGATAAGGAGACGGTCATGGTGGCCCCTGCTCAAGGATTTTATTCCACTCCAGGCCGGGGAAAGGACGAAGTACGCATTGCCTATGTGCTTAAGGAAACCGACCTGAAACGGGCCATCACAGTGTTTAAAGCCGGACTTGATAAATACCTCTCGCTGTTTTCTTGATGCAACCGCTGAGGTTTCATGCGGACAGTGTGAGTCAATTGAGCCTGGATTATTCACGGACCGAGGTTGCAGTAGCGGCGAGGAAGTGGCTCATGAAGCT
>CAZXJE010000276.1:0-4558 GCA_964640835.1 uncultured Eubacteriales bacterium | reverse complement strand
TATTAATTCTGATTATTCATAAAAAATCGATGCCTTATACTCATTAAGGTCAGGACCTCTGAAGAAAGATCTATTTTAGCATCTTTAGCTAATAAATTAAAAATAAAAACGGAGGGAGAGGGATTCGAACCCCCGTCACGATTTCTCGTGAAGCGATTTTCAAGACCGCCGCCTTCAGCCTCTCGGCCATCCCTCCGCACTTCCTTTTTGCAGGGATTGTTATTCTAACATATTCTACGCCGGAGTAATCCGTTCCAAACCATCCATGTATGGTCGTAGAACCTCAGGGATGAGGACAGAGCCATCCTCCTGTTGATAACTCTCGAGTAAAGCACTCACTGTCCTCCCCAAGGCTACACCCGAACCATTCAGTGTGTGGACAAATTCGGGCTTCGACTGCGGTTGCCTTCGGAACCGGATGTTGGCTCGTCTTGCCTGAAAATCCTCGCAGTTGGTGCATGAAGAGATCTCCAGGAATTTCTTCCGGTGAGGCATCCAGAGCTCCAAATCATAAGTCTTTGCCCCAGCAAAACCCATATCCCCCGAACAGAGGACTACAACTCTGTAGCATAATCCCAGCCTTTTGAGTATCTCTTCCGCATCTGCTGTGATCTTTTCCAACTCCTCGTACGATTTCTCAGGAAGGGAAAAACTCGCCAGTTCGACCTTGTTGAATTGATGTTGACGGATCAATCCCCTGATGTCTTTCCCATAAGAACCGGCCTCACTCCTGAAACAGGGTGTATTCGCCACAAACCTCTGGGGGAGGATAGACGAATCTAGGATCTCCTCTCTGTACATATTCGTGAGAGGGACCTCAGCGGTGGGGATCAAGTACCACTCCTGGCCCCTGATCTTGAAGAGATCCTCCTCAAACTTGGGAAGATTCCCAGTCCCGGTCAGGCTTTCAGCATTGGCTATAAAAGGCGGGATGACCTCTGTGTATCCTTTCTCCTTTGTATGAATATCGAGCATAAAATTGATTAACGCCCTTTCCAGAAGCGCCCCGGCTCCCAAATAGATAGCAAATCGAGAACCCGCAAGCTTTGAGGCCCGCTCGAAATCGAGAATCCCCAGGTCTTTTCCGAGCTCCCAGTGTGGTTTCACGGGGAAAGAAAACGTGGATTTCTCCCCGAAGATACGGATTTCCACATTATTATCCGGAGATAATCCTTCGGGAACAGATTCATGAGGGATATTGGGAATGTTCAAGAGAAGGTTTTGCAACTTAAGCTCGATATCCTTGTACTCATCATCTATGTTCTTGATCTCATCCGAAATCTTTTTCATTGCAACTATGATATCGGTGGCGTCCTCCCCTGCTTTTTTCATCTGGCCTATCTGTTTAGAGGTCTTGTTCAGCTCGTAACGGAGGTCCTCGATCCGACGCAGCATGGCCTTCCGGTCTTGGCTTAGACTCAAAAATTCATCGAGGTCGACCTCTATCCCTCGAAGTGCCATCTTTTGCTTGACAAAATCCGGTCTCTCTTCCACCAGCTTGATGCTTAACATGCCGCAAATTATAACACAAAGATTATCCATAAAAAAATGTCGACATATAATTCTCCAACACATAATCAAAATACTGTATTGTATGGAACAAAACATTTTAAATAATTCATTTCCATCGTTCTTTCATCTATAATCGACATTTTTTTCCCCTTCGGGCACCGACCCAACCTACCCGCCGATCTCACAACAGCAGCGGCGTTGCAGCCTGGGTTAGGTTGGGACGGTTCGCGGTAGATCACTACAGCTTCATAGGCCGCTGCCTTTCAGCTGCCGCGACCTCGACTTGTGAATAATCTTTATAGAGATGGCGAGTTGACTCGGGTAAGGGATTAAAATATAGTTAGACAGATGACCAAGACAAGAAACGCTGGAAATGTTTCGAAAAAAGCGTTTAAAGGATACATCCAGGTCTACACAGGCACAGGGAAGGGAAAGACCACAGCTGCCCTCGGCATTGCCCTTAGAGCCGCAGGCCAAGGTTTAAAGACTTACATCGGCCAGTTCCTCAAAGGGCAGGATTACGGTGAGTTGCATTCGATCCACAAATTATCTTCTTGGATCAAAGTTGAACAATTCGGACGCAAGGGCTTCATCCATGTGACAAAAGATCCGGATCAAGAAGATTTCGACAGAGCCAACTCCGGTCTTAAAAAATGCTCTGAGGCCATGCTCTCGGGAAAATACACCATCATCATCCTCGATGAGATCAACGTAGCCATACATTTTAAGCTCATCACCGAGGAAGACGTTCACGATTTTCTGGATAAGAAACCGGAAAACATCGAAGTGATCCTGACCGGGAGATACGCCCCCGACTCTCTTGTAAAAAGAGCGGACTTGGTGACAGAAATGAAAGAGATCAAACACTATTTTGACAAGGGTGTTCAAGCACGAGAAGGCATCGAGAAATAGGAAGGATTCGATCTGTTATGGATAAGAAAAAATTCGAGAAGCTCGTTGAAGAAGCTCTCGAAAAGCTCCCTGAGGAGTTTAAAGAAAAACTTGATAATGTGACCGTTATGGTTGAGGACCGCCCCTCTAGAGAAGTCTACGAAAAAACGGGGAGCTCTCCTTATAGCTTGATCTTTGGACTCTATCATGGTGTGCCCTATAAACATCGCGGTCCCTTCTATGGCAATATTCCCCCGGATGTTATCGTGATCTACCAGGAGCATATCGAACGAATTTACTCCACAGAGGAGGATATCCGAGAAAAAGTGGTGGAAGTTGTCATACATGAGATAGGTCATTATTTTGGGATGAAAGATCCGGAACTCAAAGAGATCGAGAAATTGAGACTTAAGGGTAAAAAACGAGATGTATAAGGGATGGGCAATACTCAAAGTTTAAGATCCATCGAGTGGAGAGTGAAAGGAGGTATCAGTTATGGATAAAAGGTTTAAAGGAATCTATGCACCTCTTACCACCCCGTTCAAAGACGAGGCTGTCTATACCGAAAAGCTCAAGGAAAACATACAGAAATACAATGAGTTTGACCTGTCCGGATATGTTATTTCCGGTTCGACTGCTGAGTGCGTATATCTCACGGATGACGAGGTGGAAAAGCTGGTGCGATCGGCCAAAGAAGTGGCTGCTGCAGACAAACACATCATCGTAGGGACAGCCAAAGAGTCCACAAAGATCACACTGGAATTTTCCAAACGAATGGAGGACCTGGGCATCGACGCGACTCTGATCCGGACGCCAAGCTATTTTAAGGCATTGATGACAACAGACGCTCTCAAAAAACACTTTTTCACGATCGCTGACAATGTCAAAGTTCCCCTGATCATCTATCATATCCCTCGTTACACCGGAGTATCCCTATCTCCAGAGCTTCTTTGTGAGCTTTCCAAACATGAGAACATTGCCGGAATTAAGGATAGTTCTGGAAACATGGCTTTTCTCGATAGGATCATCCCCCACCTGGACCCAAATTTCGACTATCTCTTAGGAGCGGGAAGCATGCTTTTCCCTGGAACTATGATGGGAGCCTGCGGTGGTGTGCTCGCTCTCTCGGATGTCGCCACCTCACTCTGCATCGAACTATATAGATTATCCCTATCTCAACAGTGGAAGGAAGCTAAAAAGCTCCAGCATGACCTCGTCCCGCTCAACCAGGCCCTTACAGTAGAGCATGGTATCCCGGCCATCAAATATGCCCTTGACCAAATCGGCTTCTTCGGTGGCCCATGCCGCCTTCCACTCCAACCTCTTGACGATCCGGCTAAACAAAAGATCCAAAACATCCTCCATTCCCTCAGACTCATATAAGATGTAGGGACCGTTTCCCAAACGGTCCTCCTACGGTCCATTCGGGGAATTGACCCAACATTTAAAATTAATATCCCGGAACAAATTTCCTAATTGAATCCGGATGAAATATGAAATAAACTAGGGTGTTTTAGAAGCGGAGATAAAGATGAAAAAAACAAACAGACGGAAATTTCTGAAAAGTCTAGCGCTCGGTACTTTTTCAGCGCCGTTTCTTTCAAAAAAACTGCTGGCAATCCATGACCAAACGGATCGTACAAAAAAAGGCGAGATGTTCTACCGGAGGCTGGGACGAACAGACCTCCAAATCTCAGAGATCTCACTCGGGGGAAGCCCCATTCCAGATTGGGCTATTCTCACTCAGATTGTTGAGCGTGGAGTCAATTACATCGATACATCCCACTCATATTCGAACGGGAACAGCGAAAGAGCGATCGGCCGCCTCTTTAAAGAGATGGGCCGGGATAAGGTTTACGTAGGAACCAAGTTTCATGCCCGAAGGAACTGGAACGAGGAGACGATCCTTAAATCCGTAGAGGGTAGCCTAAAGAGGCTGCAAACGGATCATATCGATGTCCTCCTCATCCATGGCGTGGAGAATGAAGAGACGCTGACAGATGAGAGAGTCCTCTCTGCATACGATAAAATGAAAAAACAGGGAAAATTCAGGTTTACGGGCATCTCCTGTCATTCCAACCATCACAAAGTCGTTAAAAAAGCCATCGAATGCGGCCACTACGACATGGTTCAATTGGGATACAACGTGTTTGAC
>CAZXJE010000275.1:0-4576 GCA_964640835.1 uncultured Eubacteriales bacterium | reverse complement strand
CCCACCCATTGATATATTCAAACGGATGGCCCCTCTTTTTCTTATGCGTCTGCGGATCTGCGCGCGTTTCCCTTTGCGCTGCTTCTTAGGCCTCGACTTTGGAGTGCCACACATTTTTATTCCCTCCGTGCTCATACAGTCCTCAACGTCCGACTTCGTCGGATTCCCTCGGCGGCGATATCAGAAGGCTAAATCTTCCTTTATGTCGCTCAATCCATCCCCTCTGATTCTATATAAAACTTTAGCTTCACGTAATTAATATCTCCAAAGATGTCTTGTTCTGCTTTTTGACCCAAGTCAAGGAATCTCTATTCACTAAGACTTATTATTGGCGTGTAATTCTAATTTAAGGAGAATAAAATGGCTACAAGGAAGATCATAGAAATAGATAGGGATTTATGCAACGGCTGTGGCCTTTGTACAGAGGCCTGTGCCGAGGGAGCATTAGTATTGGATGATGAGAACAAGGCTGTTCTGGCCAAGGAGATATTCTGTGATGGCATGGGAGTATGTTTAGATGTCTGTCCCGTGGACGCGCTCAAGATCATAGAAAGAGAGAGTGAAGAATACGATCCCAAAGCCACATACGATCATGTTCTAAAGACCAAGGGGAAAGAAGCCGCAGCACATGTTTATGGTGTTGGATGTGATCATGGTCATCCAGCGACAAGCACACGATCCGGTGAAAAGTCTGATGCCCCACAATCTGGGATGGGAGGATGTCCGGGAAGCATGTCCCGTGAGATCCTGAGGAATAAGGAAACGGAGGCTAAAAATACAGTTTCTGGGAACTCTGAATTGACACAGTGGCCCATTCAGCTCCACCTCGTTTCACCCTTCGCCCCATATTTCAACAACAGTGATCTCTTGATCGCAGCAGATTGTACCGCTTTTACGTTGGGCAGTTTCCATCAAGACCTTCTGAAGGGGAAGAAGCTGATCATCGCCTGTCCCAAGCTGGATGATACGTCCAACTATGTGCAGAAACTGGCTGAGATTCTCAAAAACAACACGATTTATTCCTTGACCGTGGCGACAATGGTCGTACCCTGTTGTTCCGGCTTGGACTACATGATAAACCAGGCAGTGGAGATTTCAGGAATGAATATCAATGTAAAAAAAGTGAAGGTTGGTATAGACGGGCAATTGATCACACCTTCCTAAGACATGGGATGTTTCGCTAATGTGTTAGATATTCCAGGATTTTATTAGAGTTTTGGCGTTATCGACTAGAAGATTCATATAGACAACCTCCAGGTCGATCATCTCGACATCAGATTTGCGGAGCCATTCAGCCAGCCAACCGAAGCGTATCGCCAAAGCGAACTCTAATAAAAATTTCCAGCTCATATCCGAGAAAGCTTCCGCATCTTTAAGCTTGCGGATAAAATCGACAACAAGATCTCCGATCAGTGCTTGAGGATTTTCAATGCCTATGCAGCCAATCAGATTGCAGGTGTCATAAATTTCAGGTTTGTATCCTGTGAATTCCCAATCGATAATCGCCTTGATCCCATTTTCCGACCAGATGATGTTAAGAGGGTGATAGTCTCCATGACAGAACGTTATGGGTAAGCGGTCGTGGATTTCCATAAATGACACATCCAAAAACTGAAAGGCCGGCTGTGTTTTTTTTGCGAGTTCCGGTTCGTGCTTTTTGAGCTTCTCCTGCATGTCGGACACATAATTCTTGATGGAAAAAGGATCGCTCTTGTCAAAATAGGGGATATCCACGGATGTTTTCTTTAGCCTGATCAAAAAATCGGCAAGAATACCGCCTCTCCACCGGTCAAACACATACTCAGGTCTTTCCAGCGAGACACCTTCCACATAAGGCACAAGCTGCCAGTAACTGTCCTGGTGATGAACAACATAGGAATCTTCACTCGGAAGGATATAGGGCTGGATTGCTTCAAGGCCATTTTCGCTCAACAGTTCGAGGGTTTGTATGATCCTTATTTTGTGATTGACGACTTGCGGTGATATATTTTCGATAATAAAAAGCCTCTTTTTTTTATCTTCGATGACCATACGAAAATCGCATCTTTCCGGGCTTCCAGCGATATCGATTTCAGGACAGATTCTTTTCATGCCTAATCCCCAGAATTTTAGCACTTCCTTAAGCAGTTCTGCCGAATACATAGTGCCTTCGTTGTAGCATAGGGCATAAGGCAAATCAAGTGTGTTATTGTTCGTAGCTAGCATCTCAGAACCTGAGATGAATGACCTATCGAATGCTCAGATTGGTGATTCAAAAACACGCTTAGTTTCCCCAGCGAGGAAACTTCGCTCGGTTCCGGGCTTCCCTCACATCTCCCTATGGGAGATGTACCATGCCCGTCCAGCCCTTCACACGGTTTTCTCCACCACACAATCTGAGCAAACCATAGCCAAAATATAAGTCCATGTCATCATAGGTTTTGAGATGCATTCAAGCTCCGAACAATATTTACACAAGTTGTCAATAGACATTGACATGGGAATTGAATAATCATTTAATGGGAAAAACGAAACCGAAAGAGGCAATAATGAGAATAAAATGCATTTTCCTATGTTTAGTTTTAGTGTTTCTGTGTTCATATTGTGAAGAATCAAATGTTTCAGATGTGATTCAAACTGCTGAAAGTGTTGCAGACCCCATACAATTTAATTCGGATCTTTTAAAGATCGAGGGAGATCTAAAAGATTTTGAGGCTTCGTGGACATCCATGGAGTTAGAGAAGGGGCTGAAAGTGATCGACCTTCAATTGAAATCTCCAACTGCTGCGACACCTCCTCGATTTTCAGTCAAGTGGAATTTTCCCTCCATCGATATCACGGCCTTCTGGAATCCCAACATCAGCGTGGATAAAGTGAATTATTACAGAAATCGAGTCATCTCTAGAGCCTCCAGTCAAGCTCCAGTGAGCGCATTCATGAATGGCGGAGACCTGAATAGGTTCACATTCGCCTGTTCCGATGCACTCAATAAAGTTTTGATCCAGTCCTATTTAAGAGAGGAAGACGCCAGGTTTTATTGCACCCTTGTATTTTTTGACGAAAAAATCCCACCCCTCAAAGAATATGCGGTCCAGATCCGTATCGACACCAGAAACATTCCCTATTATAAAGCTCTGGATGATGTTTCGAAATGGTGGGCTGCCCAGGAGAACTATGAACCAGCTCCTGTTCCGGATTTAGCCAAATGGCCGATGTATTCTACCTGGTACAGCTTCCATCAGAACTTAGACACAGATGATGTCGTCAATGAATGCACGATCGCGAAAAAATTGGGCTTCGATGCTGTGATCGTTGACGATGGTTGGCAAACGCTCGATAGCCAGAGAGGGTATGCATTCACTGGTGATTGGGAGCCGGTCCGAATTCCTGACATAAAGAGTTTTGTCCAGAGAGTCCACCAATTAGGAATGAAATTTCTGCTCTGGTACTCTCTCCCGTTTATGGGTGAGAATTCAAAGAATTATTCTCGGTTCAAGGGAAAATATTTGACTTACTGGGAAAGTCAGGGAACGTACGTGTTGGACCCGAGGTATCCTGAAGTCAGGGAATTTATCATCAACACATATGAGACAGCCTTGAAGGAATGGGACCTGGATGGATTTAAGCTAGACTTCATTGCTCGTTTCGCTGCCAATGAACAGACGGTGCTGACAGCATCCAATGGCAGAGATTATGCATCTGTCAACGAAGCGGTGGATAAGCTAATGACCGATGTGCTGTCAAGTCTGAGAGCAGTGAAGCCTGATATCTTAATCGAGTTCCGCCAGCCTTACATCGGGCCTCTGATGCGCAAATACGGGAACATGTTCCGGGCCACAGATTGCCCGAACATGGCTGTTATCAACCGAGCCCGGACCACCGACATCAGGTTGCTCTGCGGGAACACGGCCGTTCATTCCGACATGTTCATGTGGCACACAGACGATTCCGTCGAGACAGCAGCTCTCCAGATTCTCAACATTCTTTTCAGTGTACCGCAGCTTTCTGTCCGGTTGGATTCGATCCCTAATGAACACTTGGAGATGGTCAAATTCTGGATCAACTACTGGCGGGAAAACAGAGATGTGTTGCTCAATGGTGAATTCATCCCTGTGAATCCAGGTGCTGTCTACCCGATGATCTTGGCAAGGACCAAGAATAAGACCATTGCAGCCCTTTACAATGACGTTTATATCTCACTGGATGGAAGAGGGTGTGAGAATATTGACATCGTCAACGCTAAAAGCAGCGAATACGTCATTTTAGACTTGACCTGTGATATGGGGAATGTAAACACAACCTCCTACGATTCTTCGGGAAATCTTGTTAAAAAACGGACACGGACTCTCAAGAAAGGCGTTTACAAATTTATGGTCCCGGCCTCTGGATTGCTTACCATAGTGAAAAAATAGGAAACTTCATTCGACTAAAATAAGTGAATGTCTTGGAAAAAGTAGTGTGCCTCCTGGTATAATGTCCTTTCATATAATGGCGGGTATTAATTACCGATTTTAACAGCCTGAATAATTCATACAGACATCTCTATGAATAAACTAGGACTCATTATCAATCCCATCGCCGGGATGGGTGGGAGAGT
>CAZXJE010000274.1:0-4599 GCA_964640835.1 uncultured Eubacteriales bacterium | reverse complement strand
TTATGCGATGTCCCTATTTTCGTCAACCTAGGTATCCATTAGTACGAAGAACCTGGGGGTAAAAACAAGCCTCTAAGCGGAGAATATTAACTTATCCTGAAGTAATTATCCTTAGACATTACTTTTGACCCCCAAAATTGTAGTTCTAAGGCGATTTTTAAGCCAAAAATTTGGCTTAACTTATTTATATTGAAGCACTTGTTGTGGCCCGTCCCCAATCTGTGTCCCCAATCTGTCCCAATCTGTCCCCAATCTACCAATCTATCAAACGGTCCGTTCTGGGAATTGTTTACTTAATCCATAATTTTGTATACTCTCCTTCAATCTAGATGTTTAAATCTTTAGCGTTAGATGTTAGAATGTGTTGATCAATACATAGGGGGACGATATGTCACTCATCCCAGCCTTTGAAATCGGAATTTGGAATGCATGGATTCTTCAAGTTATATTTTATCTATCCATGTTTATTCCAGACTTTTTCCTGGATAAGGAAGCAAAGAATAGAACAAAAACGATGAGCATGTTTGCGCCTTACAAGAAAATTGAGAAATTATTAGCCCTATCTACGCATGTCGTTATTATGCCTCTTGTTTTTATCTACTCCATTTTTCTTCCGCTCAAGATAGGCTCGGCATGGTTGTATGTGGGCCTTCCTATTTTTGCTGTTTCCATTTTGATATCCGTTACTACCATTTTCAACATCGCTGCTTCCTCGATTGATAAACCCGTCACCAAAGGGGCATATCGAATATCAAGACACCCCATGTATTTCAGTGGTTTTCTGATGTTCATCAGTATTGCAATTTCCTGTGCATCTTGGATCGTTTTTCTCTGTGGTGCCTTATGGATAGTCATCTGGCAAATGGTAGTGCCGACAGAAGAACGGCTCCTCATCGCAAAGTATGGTGATGCCTATCGTGAATATATGGCAACGACACCGAGATGGATAGGAATTCCCAAGAAACTGCACTAATTTCAGCCTAGTTCAGATGTAGGATCAGTTAAATTCCCTCTACCCAATAACATCTCTTTGTACAAAATGACTTCGCGCTGACGCTCTTCATCTTTAACAATAAGCTTAATCTCATTCACATTTTCATCTATGATGAGTTGCCTTAACTCGAAAATTGCATCGCCGCTAAAAGGCATTCCGTTGCAAGCGACTATTTCATCTCCGACATCGATGCCGGCTTTATCTGCAGGCCCTCCTGTCCAAAGCCCATCAACGACTATCGTGTTGTTTTCTCCTGTGCTCAGATTCACGCCAAATGAGAACATATCTTTAACAAACTGTACATCCTCGTAGGGGACAAAAAGGATCTCATCGTTGGGAAAATCGATCGTGATCAAGAATTGACACAAATAATCTTTCCCGAGCAAGGGAACAGAGAGAAGGGGCGGAAGCTCAGCAAAACAACACATCAAATCTCTGATCTTCAGGCTTCCCTGTGTAAATTGTTCGATCCTCCCGAGATAGGTATCTATCGTTTTTGTGCCTGGCCATTTGATCATCACTCCCTTCGATCTGACCAGCGCTGGATCGTCCCTGGCGCCCATCTTGTCCAGATAATTGAGAGGGAGCACCACAGAATATGGCTGACCGGTATCGACCATAGCACTAACAGAGATATTTTCGTTAATCGTACAATCTATCATGGGCGCATTATTAACCCGATGGTTTGTAAATTTAAATTGCCAACCATGTGTACTCTCACCGCTGTCTTCTTTATTGGGAGAGAGGATCACCCTTTGATTCCGGTAATCGAGAGTGACTTTGAATCTTTCCAAAAGGTTAGAGCCTATAATTCCAGAGAGGGGAATCCCATACCTCTCGAACTCTTTAAAATTGAATCCCATAAAGGCAAAAATGTTGGGAATTGATACCTCCCCCATTTCCAGCGTATCCATCTTTGCCATATTCCCCCTTATCTTGAGATCCAATTCTTCGGCGACCTTTCGGTCAATAAATGTCAAACCTCCGGTATCGAGGATGAAGTTATAAGACTTACTGGAACCATTGATCTTACCCTTTATAACAATGAGGTGTTCCTTAAGTTCGAAAGGGATCACTCCTTTCACCGGCAAATCTTCAACTTGAGCATGAGCAACTGTGTTTACTAAAAGCGCTATAAGAAGAAAGGAATGGAGAGCTGTCTTTCTCATTTGACCTCCTTATAGGTCATCAACCGCGCTAAAATTATATTGTAAAAAATAATACGAATACATGCTTTTATAACAAAAAAAATATCCGAACTGAAATACATTTTGGTATCTCCCCATATCTCTCATAAATCCATAATTCCCAACCATCTGTTCGGACATCCTTGATGCAGTTTTTTGATCGTGCTAAGTTGATACAGTGAAGCGGTATACATTGGTATGGGAATAAAGGGAATCTATCAAGTATGATGTTTTGAATTCGAACCTCCATGAGATGGATACGTTACAGAGGTTTATCTTTGTCGAATTCAGCTTTTATCAGAATTTAAAAGAAGAATCTAACACCCAGACGGATAGCCCTTGGCAAAACAAGGTCATAAACGACGTGCCCATCCGGGCCAGGAGCATCAGGCTCATACCGGTGCGGCAACCAATCATAGCCCCAGCGCGATCCCCAAGATGTGATCGTCTCGGAGTTGAACACGTTAAAGACATCCATCATGAGGCTAAATCTGTATTTCTCAGCGAGCATGAACGTCTTTTCCAAACGAAGATCAAGATTCATTCTGGCATCATATCTCCGGGAGCCTTTGGGCTCAGCAAAAAAGGCGATTCTTCCCTGATTGAGCTGGGTGATGATTTTCTTTGTCCAGGTGTTTCCGCTGATGTAGCTGAAGTGTGCGTTAAACCAGATATCACCAGGCAAGATGTATGTTCCTTGTATCTTTAACATGTGTTTTGGATCCCAGGTAACATGGCCGTCTCTATTGATCCAACTGTTTGGACTGCTTGTACTAGCCCAACCGATGTCCTCTCCGAAGCCGTTGTCCATGGTGCCTTTGCACTGAGAATAGATATAGGACGCTAATAGCTGCCATCGGTCGGACATTCTCTTTTTGAGCAGCAACTCTATTCCCATGTATTTCCGGGTAGGATCCTCAAGAATCCAGGGATCTCCCTTTTTGACATTGGCGATCCAGTACTCATTCTCGCCAGGATTGAGCGCATTATAAACCCCCCAAGTCCCTGAATCATATTTGTCAGTTACTGTTACGAGCTCATACTGTCCTACCGCGTTATACTCACTCAAGAAGTTGTGCCAGGAGCGGCTGATGTATGAGATGCCGAATGAAACATCTTTGACGAGCTCTCGTTCAATGCCAATCACATACTGCCGCATAAATGGGTGACCGTAGTTTTCAACAATGTGACCTTGTTCACGTTCACCCCCGAAAAACTCGTACCACTCCCCATCCCACTCATAATAACCGATATAAGGGCTAAATTGTTCATCCGGAGCCAGAGAGAAAAAAATTCGTGTGTACATGGCTTCTGTGAACTCCCCATAATGGGCTTTCAAGATTGTTGTGTGGTCACCGAACAGGTCCCAGGCAAATCCCACACGAGGAGCCCAGCGACTTGTGCTGTATACTGCTCCGGATATCTGGTCAACATTGCCGTTCAAAAGACTGTAACGAATGCCAAAATTCAAAGTCACACGATTCGTGACAGACCAAGCATCCTGGGCATAGAATTCTGTCCTTGTGTAGCTGGATTTTACATCGTAGCCTTCATATTGGTAGGCAAAGAGATAGCCGAACCAATCGTAGATCCAGGCGGCGTTTCCGATCCCCTCGATGTATCCCGTATATCCCCACCTATCTTGCGTCCCTCCATACTCTAATTCTCCCCCGAACTTGAAATCGTGATCCCCGGCAATGAAATCTTCAGCATAATGAGAAATGGCTGCATTGGCCTGGTATCTCTTGCAGTCAACTTTAAACCACCAGGGGCTGTTGTCATACCACCGGTAGTCTTCCGCTCTATAGTAGGCCGGTGTTGTTTCCCAGTTATCAACCTGAGGTTCGAGATACCAATAGCTGACGAAAAAAGTGCCTTTAAAATCGATGAAGGTCTGGGGATTCAAAATCCAGTTCAAAGCAAAATTTCCTAACCATTCCGGTCCGTTTTGGTCAAGACAAGTTTCTGGCGTCGGGAAAGTGGCACTTGCCCCCCTGTTAACACCGTTGACGGTATCGTTCTCAAAAAATGAAGTAATGCGGAGGCTAGAACTCGCCTGCCAGGTCATTTTCAAGAAGAAACGGGGAAATTTACTGTCAATAAAATAAGGCTCCTGAAAACCTGCGGGTCTCTTTTTCTTGCGCAGATACTGGGCTCCGGCAAAGAACCAGAGTTTATCCCTGATAATAGGGCCGCCGATGTGGGCACTGAGATCCATCAATCCCTGAACGGGGGATTCCAGCTCAGGAAAATCCTCGATGCAATTTTGGTTGTTCTCTGCTGTCCAAAATCCTTTTTGAGTATCCTGAAAGATGAACTCAGCATGGCCAGAGAAATCATTCCCACCCGACTTTGTGATGGTGTTGAAGATGACACCGGTGAAAGCCCCATATTCTGCCGGGAGTCCTATGCCCATGA
>CAZXJE010000273.1:0-4620 GCA_964640835.1 uncultured Eubacteriales bacterium | reverse complement strand
TGTAGCCCGGGTTAGGTTGGGGCGGCTTGCGGTAGTTCACTACAGCTTCGTGGGCCACTGCCTCGCCTTTGCAGCGACCTCGGCTCGTGAATAATCCAAATTAATATAAAACAGAAAAACGAGTGAGTTTGTTTTTTATTTTGGATTTATGGTATAAATACTCGCAAAAGGAGATATCTATGAAGGGAAAAACACTTTTACTGATTTTTGCTTTTGTCTGTTTTTCGAGCATTCTTTTTTCACAGAGTCCGGAGGAGATGATCGCCCAAGCCGATGAACTGTACAATGAGATGAAGGATATGGAGACCGCAGAGAAAGCTATTGAGTTATATCGACAAGCATTAGGTGTTTCAGAGGACAAATACGAGCCCTACTGGAAAATAGCGAGGATTCAGTATTATGTTGGCACACACACTGCGGAAAAAAAGGATAAAAAGACCATTTTTTCATTGGGAATGTATCATGCCAAAAAGGCTGTGGACCTTCAGCCTGAAAAGCCGGATGGACATTACTGGCATGGTGTTAACAGCGGTAAATATGGCGAAGTCAAAGGTGTGATGAAAAGCCTGAAACTTGTCAAGCCGATCAAAAAGTCCATGTTCAAGATTATTGAGTTAGACCGTGGTTATGAAGATGGAGGCGCAGATCGAGTTTTAGGCCGTGTGTTCTTCAAAGTCCCTGGCATTGCGGGGGGCAGCAAAGATAAATCACTCGAACATCTGGAGAAATCCAAAGAGCTGGGGCCTGAGGATCCGGTCACGCGGGTGTATTTGGCAGAAACATACCTCAAGAAGGATAGAGTGGATGATGCCCGGGCGGAATTGGAGTATGTTTTGAACATGCCGGATGATCCACGATGGGTTTCGGGTGTGACAGAGGCAAAAAAGGATGCTCAAGAGCTCCTGAAGAAAAAAGATTTCAAGAAATAATTATCTATTACTCTGAAAACACTTGAGCAGACAATATCTCGATCGTGACTCCCTTTTTCCATTCGTCCTCAGCTAGTCCGGCTTTAAGACATCCATGGTTGAGGTATGTTTCGAGGCCCCAATCCCACTCCACAGGAACCTGAGGCAAAAGGAGACCCTTGTGTGGTCCTTTGGATATAACGATCCCGTGTTCGCCGATCTTTATTTCCGAAATATCCTTGACTTTCCATGGAAGCGTCAGGACAGAGATCTCGATGTTTAATTGCGGCAGCTCTTCTTTTTTTAGGGAGACAAACCTGAAATCTTGTGTGGCAGCGGCAGTGGCACAGTCGATGATAGTTTCGAAGAGGGATTTATGGGGGAGGGGGTAACCGATGCATCCCCGGAGTTCATTATCCACATTCAACGTGACAAAGGCTCCTCTTTTCTCCAGGAGCAGGGGGTCATCGGATTTTTCTTTTAGAGATCTGCCATTTTCCAAGTAAAAACTGATCGCTCTTCGTGCCAGGTCCAGAAGAAACGTTTTTTGGTCTCTGCTTAGGCTCTTTGCCATCCTATCTCCTTATTTAACCTGGACTATCCATACTAGTATTTGAGGCGGATGGGGGAAAGAAAAAATCGGTCCTTATAGTCTATCCGGTAGGATCGAATATCCAGCGCGTCATCACCTTGGGAATGAATACTCAAGTAGAGCTTTCCCAGAGTGAGTGGTACAAGGATTTTTTTGGCCTTCCGCTCATCAGAGTTGATGGAAAAAAATCCAATCACCCTGTCACTGAAGTGTTGATTCAAGGAGATATACTGTTCCTGAGACGAGAAAAATCCCTTTTGTGTTAGGAAGATTTTCTCGATAAAAAAGCGGTGTCCCCTCATGTGACCCAAGAGCAAACCATCATGTTCCCCCTTCAATATGTTCAAAGCTTCTAATGAACTTTGTGCTTCATCGGACAAATACGCATCCATTGGCTCTAATTATAACATAACGAATACATCTGGACTATTCACGAGCCGAGGTCGCTGCAAAGGCGAGGCAGTGGCCCATGAAGCTGTAGTGATCTACCGCAAGGGGGCTACAACGAAGGCTTTGTAGTGAGATCGGCTCGCCTGGAAGGTAAAAAATGTCGATTATGAATAGAAAGCATGTTGAAAACGAAAATGTAAGAGTGATTTATTGGATGCACAATGTAAATGATGGATATAGTTTGGTTGAAAAATATATCGACATTTTTTATGAATAGTTCAGATTAGAATAGGTTAAGGAGGGGGGCGACGATACCCACTCCGAACCAGATCAACAGAATTCCCGCGATGTTCAACCAGAAGCCATGCTTCATCATCTGCGGGAGGGGGATCATTCCCGAGCCATAAATAATGGCATTGGGAGGTGTGGCTACGGGGAGCATAAAGGCGAAGCTGCACCCGATCGCACTGCCGAGAACAGGCGGGAGCGGGCTAATACCGGCAGCATTTGAAACGGCAATGATGATAGGAATTAGCATGTTTGCAGAGGCAGTGTTCGAAGTGAGTTCTGTCATGAACACGCTAAAAGCCACAGCTAGCAGAGTGACCAGGGTTAAGCTCGCTGAGCTTCCCCCCAATGAGATGAAAGCATTGCCAATGGCCTCGGCCAGGCCTGATTCGAACATCTGGAAGCCCAGGGACAATCCTCCTCCAAAGAGCAGAAGGGTCCCCCAATCGATTTTCATGGCTTCTCTTAAAGAAAGAGTGAATTCGCCTCTGGAAAAATTGACCGGTAGAAAGAACAGAAGGCCTGCACCAACAATCGCTGCAACCGCTTCTGGAAAGTGCTCCTGGAGCCAAAGGAAGAGAGGTGCGTTTCTTCCCCCTATCAGCGAAACGATTCCCGGGAGGATCCATAAAAAAACAGTCACAGAGAATGCAAAGAGAACATTCTTTTGCGCCCGGGTGAGCTTGCCTCTTTGTCCTTTGTTCTTAAATGCCGAAAGGTCGACAGGTCCATTGGATTGGGCTTCACCCTTGATCCTGGATTTCATGTAGAAAAATAGAAAGAGGTACATGGGAAAAAGAACGAGAAATCCAATAATCATCCATTGGAAAAAAGTGACCCGATAATCCGCAAGCCTTTCCAGCATGCCGATGGCGATTAGATTAGGAGGGCTTCCGATCGGAGTTCCTACCCCTCCTATGGAAGCGGAATAGGCGAGTGTTAGAAGGAGGATGACCCCAAACGATGCGTTTTTTTTGTCTTTTCCATTCGAATGGATTGCATCCAATACTCCCAGTGCGATCGGATACATCATGGCGGTTGTGGCGGTGTTGCTTATCCACATTGAAAGGAAGAGAGAGGTCAATCCCAACGCGAAAAGGATGCGCGTTTTTTTGTGTGCGATGGATTTCATAGACAGCACCGAAAATGCCAGTTTTTGATCAAGTGCATGCACACACATAGCCCGTGCCAGGATGAAGCTGCCGAGAAAGAGCAGGATGATAGGGTTGGCAAACGGAGCAAAGGCCTCTTTGACAGGAGATATGGCGAAAACAGTGATGAATACAGGAATAAGAAGAGCTGTGATGGGGATGGGGATACACTCTGTGACCCACCATACCACTACGAGGAGGAATACTGCCAAGAGGTTGTGAGCCCGTGGATTATCAGAGAGGACCGGGGAGAAATAGGCTGCCAGAAAGAACAGAGGGCCGAGAATAAAACCTATCTTTTTTCGTGGCTCCATTTAGGGTCGACTTTAATCTTGCTCTCTAAATTTTCTTGCCCAGACCAGCAGGCTGTATCCTTTTTGGAAAAACAACAGATTGTCCAATTTTGAGCAAAGCCAGACAGCCGGGTATATAAATCCGTACAGCTTGAATGCTTTTCTTTTGGCATTGAACTCTGCTTCTGTGGTCGGCCGGATCTGTCCATCTCTGAGTGATTTGGTGTGTTTTATTGTGGAAAACTTTCTGTAGAGAACGTTGATGAGAAGCTCTAAGAATTCAGAAAAGAACCGGGAAAAGGTCTGGTTTCTCTCCACACAAAATCGGTGTTTCTCGAGTTTTTCTTTTAGTTCTTTAGTGCTGTAACCTTCTCTTTTGTGTCCGTAGAATTCCAATTTTAGCCCCAGAAGAGGGCGCAGTTTGTGCAAAAGAAAGATCCGTCCTGTATGAGGTGTCGCCAGGATGAGTTGTCCATCTTTTTTAAGCACGCGGTGGATCTCTGTCAGGCAAAGATCGTCATCCTCCAAGTGCTCCAGATAGTCCAGGCTGACCACCATGTCGAATGATCCGGCTCTGAACGGTAGGATTCCCGGTTCCAACTGGATCAGGTTTGTCTTCAGAAGCTCTTGGGATGTCTTTAGGTTTTCGTAGTCTAGGTCAGCGCTCACCCAATGTCCTCCTTTTTGGCGGAGGAAATAGCTCAATATCCCTTGAGCACAACCCAGATCCAGGATGATAAACGAGGGATCGATTTCGAGATGTTTATCGATGAGCTTAAGTTTTTCTTTCTTTTTTATGGATTTATTGAAGATTTGGAGTTGCCAGGGTTGATCCTTCATCATGGGAGATTATATTTTCTTTCACATGAAAACACAACACTCAAGTCGATAAGGAAGCATTTCCAAAACCGTGATGAATGGAGTTCCGAGTGGTCCAATTAGTGATTTCGAAAACACGCTCCGTTTCCCCAGCGAGGAAACTTCGCTCGGATCCGGGC
>CAZXJE010000272.1:0-4644 GCA_964640835.1 uncultured Eubacteriales bacterium | reverse complement strand
TCTGGCTTAACCTCGGCTTTTATGACTGTTTCATTCTGAGAGAGCTTTGTCCGGATTGTCGTCTCCACAGGTTTTCTCTCCGCGTCATAGAGAGAATCTTGCGTGGTTGATATTTCTACTGGATTGCCTCCCAACCGCGAAACTCTCATCCACGACTCCTGGATACTTTTTTGGTATGTCTTGCAATCTTTGACCAGGTTAAATTCCTTGCTGTGGCTGTATCCAACCTTCACACCTTGCATGTAGACACCCATCCAGGTTTCAGAGACATCCCCGGTTTCTTGGCCTGGCGCTTCACGACAATAGATATCATATCCGGGTTTTGTTGGATCCCCAATCCCAGAAATTTCTGTGCGCATGATTGGCGGGATCAAAAGTAAATACAGCGCAACGCTAAAAATCGGCCATCGATATTGTCTGATATATTTCATCCTTTGGCTCCAAAAGAGAATCCAAAAGTATATATCACAGGCACATTTTTTTCAAAACCCCACCCAGTAACGCAAATGTCTCAAAAACTAGAATGGCTAAAATTTAGGGGATGATAGAGCAGCCTAAAACGGTTTTTTATCGAAGCGTATGTTGTATCTTTTCAGTTTCTCGTTCAGCGTGGTGTATTTGATGCCCAGGAATTTTGCTGTGCTTCTTTGACATCCTTTGCACTGCGACAGCGCTCGGATTAGAATGCTCTTTTCCACACTCCCAATGAGTTCTTTAAAGGGGACTCTTTGTCGGATACAAAAATACTCAATGAAAAGCTCGAAGACCTCCTTGCGGAAAGTTCTCTCTTTCCATTCATCGAGATACTCAGGGCTTATCTTTTCGGCTGATTCCGTTTCATAGTATGCCCTGCCGATCAGTCCACCGATTGGGGGAACACTTTGGTCTGTGTGTACATTTTCTGTCGCCATTGTATCTCTCCTTTTATCCCGTAAACTTAATTTTTTTCTTTACCTCTTCTGCCAGCATAGGGAGACCATCCTGGATCTTGAGTCTATCGATCTCACCAAACTTAATGGATTCGCAGTACTTGATAAAAGAGTACCAGGCCGGATGGATGTATGTCATTCCACCCGTTTTTATTCTTTCATCCAGTCTCCGTATTCCATTCGGCATATTTAAGATCCCTACACTCTGTTTTCTTTGCTGTGCTTCCCATTCAAAAGATATTCGATGGAATGGTTGAGGGCATTAAGATCTAAAGGTTTGACGAAAAAATGCCCGATCGAAAGACGGTTCAATTCATCCATGTCGATCATATCGGGATGGCCAGATATCAAGATCGCCTCACCTTTGTATCCAGCGTCCCTGAATCTGGAGATCATCTCAAGGCCGCTGATATCGGGTAATTTTAAATCCGCGATGATGAGATCCACATTGGTTTTCTTGAACCGGTGCAAAGCTTCCTTCGGATCCTTAGCCAGATAGACTCTGTAATTATCATGGAGGATCATGAAGAAGGTCTTCCTGATGCTATCGTCATCGTCCACAATCACAATTTTTTTCTCTTGCATTTTGTTCATCCTGAATAAATTCTGCTTTCCTCCTTCGAACATTCTCCCTCTAATGCAGATTTCGTGCCATCTGGACAATTTTTTGGACTTTCCAGGGGAAAAGGAATAGGGGAGGAAGGGTCCATTCCAAAAGCCTGGATAAAATAATTTACATGGGGTAAAAAGCGTTTACATGCCTGCTGAGGATGCTCTATGAAGAGGAAAAAGAGTTAGATTTTTAGCTCGTGTTCTTTGATTTTTTTGTCGAGAGTTGGCCGGCTGATCTGGAGTATTCTGCAAGTTTTGGTCTTGTTTCCCTTCATTTCCGTGAGGACATGCTGGATATAATTCATTTCCACATCCCTTATTGGGACGAGTTCTCTCGGAAGGACCTTTTTCTCAGCCCCTTCAAGCGGCAGACTTTCTTCAAGGATGACATCCCCCTTCGCTAAAATGACGGCGCGGGTCAGGGCATTCTCCAATTCTCGGACATTCCCTCTCCATGTGTGCTCCTTCAGATTTTTCATCACCGGAGGGGGAACTTTCCTGACATTTTTGCGGAGTTGCCCGTTAATTTTCTCCAGTAAATACCCGACAAGCTCCGGGATGTCTTCTTTTCTCTCACGCAGAGAGGGCAGCTGGATCACCACTACTTTGAGGCGGTAGTAGAGGTCCTCCCGAAAGGTGCCCTTCTCGATCAAAATCCTCAGATTCTGGTTTGTGGCCGCAATGATCCTCGCCTCTGTTTTGAGGACTTTTTCCCCGCCGACCTTCATGAAGTCCCGGGTTTCGATAACACGGAGCAGCTTCGACTGGAGGCTTGGTGATACATCTCCAACCTCATCCAGAAAGAGAGTTCCTTTGCCTGCGATCTCGAACTTTCCTTTTGTCTCACACACGGCATCGGTGAATGCTCCCTTCACGTGTCCGAAAAGTTCGCTCTCGAGCAGAGTATCCGTGATGGCGGAACAGTTGATCACGATGAAGGGCTCTCGATTGTAAGGACTGTTGTAATGGATGGCTTTTGCGACTAACTCCTTTCCAGTACCGCTTTCACCCTGTAAGAGTACATTCGTGCGGGTCGGGGCCACAGAACCTATCAATTTGAAGATCTCTCTCATCTGGGGTGAACGGCCGATGATGCTATCGATGGTATATTCCTTCTGTTTTTCCTCGACAAGGTAGCTGAGCTTTTCTTCCAAGTTTTGAACTTGGATAGCTTTTGCGATAGTCAAGTCCAGCTCGACATGATCCAGAGGCTTCACCAGGTACTCGAATGCCCCCAATTTGATGGCATCCACAGTGGTTTTCATATCGTCGTAAGCTGTCATAATGATGATAGTGGCGTTTCTGTTTTTTTCTTTGATTAATCTCAACGCTTCCAAACCATCCATGTCTGGCAGACGGATATCGAGGATAACGAGATCCGGATTACACTGTTCATACTTCTCGAGCCCTTCACCTCCATCCTCAGCCATAAAGACTTCAAATTTATCCTTGGCAAAATGCGCCGAGAGAGTTTTTCTGATCAAAGGATCATCATCAATGACTAGGATCGATTTCATTGTTCTTCCCCACAAGGAATAAGGATTTCAAAACATGCTCCCTTTCCCTCTTTCTTTAGAATCCGAATGGATCCATTGTGTTGTTCTACAATTTTCTGAGCATTAGCCAACCCCAACCCAATACCGGCTGACTTTGTCGTGTAAAAAGGTTCAAAGATATTTTCCCACTCGATTTCCGCAATGCCACTACCATTATCGGATATCTCAACCCTGATTATTTTACCTTCCTCCTCTTCCTGGAGGGAGAGGATTATTTCGATTTCTCCCCCCATGTTCAACTCCTCATAGGCATTGCGGAGGATGTTGACAATAACCAAGCGCATCTTATCGCCATCCATCAAGACAGGTGGCAGGCCCTCCTGATAATCCTTCTTGACCTGGATATTTTTAAGCTCCAACGAGTCAGAGATCATCTTTAGTGAGCTGTCGATGATCTGCTCCATGGGGAACTCGCAAAAATTCAGATCAGAGACCCGGGTAAAATTCAAGAGCTCCTTGATAAAAGTTTCGATGTGCCCGATCCCCTCCTGGGTAATTTCCAGATGGCTCTTCTCGGTTTCTCCCCAACATTCGCTCTCTGAAACTTTTTGGACGTTGAGCTTGACTGAGGTCAAAGGATTCCTGATCTCGTGGGCGATACTGGCCGATAAACGCCCGATGGACGCCAGCTTCTCTGCATGGATCAACTTCTTGCCTGCCTCCTCCATCCGCTTTTTGGTGAGAAAAAGCTGCTCACTCATTTCATTGAAGCTGCTGGCGAGATTGCCGACCTCATCGTGGGAGGAAAGGTCAATCCTGTGGGAAAAATCGCCTCTGGAGATCCTCACCGTTCCGTCCACCAATTTTTTGAGGGATGTGGTGATCCTCCTGGATAACAGAATCGAGCCAAAAACGCCGACGAGAAGTCCCAGGCCTGCGATCAAGACCAGTTTGATATGCGTGTCTCTGATCTCGGCGCGGGCCTCCTCCATAGAAAGCCCGATCTTGACGGAGCCCCACCTTCGAGGAGAGCCTTCCACATATATGGGCGCTTCGATCTCCAGTACGGGGAAGATCTGATCGGATACCCGGTCCTTCAGCTCTATCCTCTTGGAATAGTAGTTCCCTTCAAGTTCCCGTTCGATAAAGTTGCTATTCTGATAGATCTCTTCATAGGCTTTGACAAATTCATTGCCGGCAAAAGGAGTGTTGTTCGCATCGTAAAATACAATGTATATCAATTTTTCATCGATCTGTTTTTCGATGTTTTCCTCCGCCCCTGCGACATCCCTAAAGACAACAAACTCGTCATAATTCAACTGGATCAAATATTCTGCCTCCAGGAATCCCCTGCTGAGTTGCTCTTCATAAATGGCGTGCACTTCCCGCTTTTCGATGACAAAGAAGATCAAGCCCACCAGAACAAAAAGAAGCAATATGACGGCAAGAATAAATTTTGTCCGCAAACTCATCAGCAATGGCCTCATTCCTTTATACGTAAATAACCTGCACTATTCATAAAAAATGTCAATACTTGGTTCAACAAAAGTAATATCAATCATTTACATTATTCTTCCAGTAAATCACCTTGACATTTCCGTTTTCAA
>CAZXJE010000271.1:0-4659 GCA_964640835.1 uncultured Eubacteriales bacterium | reverse complement strand
CCCTGCATCGAATCACGAAAAGGGGACAGGCTACTTTTTTAATTACCTCTATAAAAAGTAGCCTGTCCCCATTATTGACGAGAGTGTATCACCTCTCAAGATGAGAGAATGCGGTTGAATATCCCCCTCGGAATCGTCCTTAAAGGCGATTGTCCTCGAAATTCATCTCTGACAATATATTATCGCGATGAGAAAAATTAGAGGAATCCCTGTATTGACAGGTTTTTTGAATGGGTGTAACATACTTTGCACCTCGAAGGAGAACCAAAAATGGTGAAAGATAACAACTTCATCAAAGAGTCATCTTCCATAATCGAGGAAATCGAAGCTCAGCTCAAAGATGTCTTATCCAAGAAGAAGGAGCAGGTCGAGCAGGATCTGGAAGATAAAATCAGAGCCGATCAGGAAGAAGCCCAGAAGAGAATCAGTGAGATCGAAAGCGAGCTCCAGGGAAACAAAGAAGCTCTAGAGAATTACAAAAATGTTCTCACGCAGTTTGAAAACGACAAAGAGGGAGTGAAAAACGAGATCAGGGACCATCTGGACAAAGCCATACAACTGCAGACCGACATCGAAAAGATGACCGGCCTGACTCTGCAAGAGCTGAAGACCGTGAGCGAACTGACAAAGAAACTCGAAGGGATCAACCATGAGGCTTCGACAAAGGTGAATGCCCTGAAGAACGAGCTCGAAGAGAAGTATGGAATCGTCGCCCAAGTCCCCGAAAGCAATGGTCATGACGAAGTGGACTTCGACCTTGAGAACGAACTTGCCAAGCTGCAAAAGATTAAAGAGCTGTTGGGTTCTACCGATGTTGTGATAAAAGGCGTTGATGAAGACGTAGAAACAGAAGAGAAGGAAGAAGAGTCGGTAGAGGCAGCAGCCGAAGAAGAGAAGCCGACTGAGGAAGCCGCTGAGGCAGACGTTGAATCCGGTGAGGAAGCAGAAGTGAAGGAAGAAGCGGCAGAAGAAAATGAAGCAACAGCCGAAGCTACCGAAGCCGCAGAGGAAGAAGTTCCTGAAAAAGCTGAAGCTGAAGCTGAAGTTGAAGGTGACGAGGAAGCTGAAGCCAAAGAGGCCGATGACGAAGGCAAAGCCAAAGAGGCCGACGCTGATGCCGATGCCACAACAGAGATCAAAGCTGACGAATCTTTTAAAACCGCTTTTGAGTCCCTCGACTCCTACCGGAAATCCGAAACAGTCGAAGGCAATGGCTATATGGTCTTCTACGAAAACAAGGGAAAGATCGTCCTCGACGGCGAGAGTTTTGTCGCCTACCTCAACAACAATCTCGAGGAAGTGAAGAAGCTGTACAATACACTCCAGGAGACAGAATCTCCAAAGGATCAGTTTTTTACCAAACAGGAGATCCTCAAAAAACAGGATGTTCTGCGGAAGTACATGCTGAGTTTCATCGGAAAAGGTGAGCTAGAGGTGAGCAATATGCCTCAGTTCACGGAAGACATCCTGAATATGGACGTCCTTAAAAATATCCTGGAAAAAGTGAGCATGGAGAACTGGAGTAATCACGATGACTTTACTTCGTTCGATACACTGACGAATGACTTGAAGGAAAGCTTCTACGCAAAGATCACACCGCCCGATAAATACCTGAATTCCATCAAGGACGAATTAGAGTCCGCATAGAGTTCAAACAGATTCTGCTGAAGATTTTTAAATCCGTTTCAAATCCGTTTAGTGGGAGGAGTCGGATCTTCTGTTCTCAATTGAACCAAAATACTCATCCAGGATCTGCCTGTCTGTGAGAGACAGGTCTCCGAACTTTAATCCCGAATGATAAAAAGGTAGGCTGCCCATTTCTTTCTCTGAGTAAACCACATGACCACGGCATTGGCAGGCCTTGTTTCCGAGCAAAAGGATCAGATCGTAGGTCTGGAATTTTGGAAGTTCATTGATCGTTCCGATCTTTATTCCGCCCAAGCTCAAGTTGATCGTCTTGGTGACATGGGGAGGACCATTCTTCTGGTAGATCAAGATCGTTGAGGTGTGGTGCCTTTTGAATCGCCGCTTTTCCTGCTGGTAGATTCCTTTGTAGGGCATGATGACGTCTAGGCCATCTTTTTCGTCCGCACGTTTTTTGTAGAAAATGCAAATCCTGTTTTTGTCATTGCGGGCTTCCTGGGTCTGTTCCTGTCCTTCTCCCTGCTCTAGAACATTTTTTCCCTTTGCTTCGGCCATGGCCATGTCGGCTTCGGTGGCGATCTCCTTGATATTGTCCCTGGAGATGGTTTCCGGAGATTCAAATCTGTCTTTTGTGAAATTTGTGATGCCAAAGCTCATGGTGAGATTTTTCCGCGGTTGGAACTCCTGGAAATCGAAGTAATGGTCTTCCACATTCTTTCTGATTCTTTCGGTGAAGGTGAGTGCCTCTTCACGAGAGCTTATGTTTGTGAGGAAGAAAAGAAACTCCTCACCGCCATACCGGCACAACAAGTCTTCCTCGCGGATGGACGTTTTGAGAACATATGCCAAATCGCGGAGAAGGATATTGCCGGTCTCATGGCCGTTCCGGTCGTTGTAGTTTTTGAACCAGTCCACATCACCCATGACAAGTGCGAATGAGGCATCTTCTTTGTACCGGTTACTTTTTTCTTGGAGTTTTTGGATCACCTTATCGTAAAAGGGTTCGGGCCGGAGAAGGCCGGTGAGTGCATCGAACTGGATGAGGTTGAGTTTTGTGATCGCGATGGATATGTGTTCGGAGAGTTTGCGGAGGATGTCCTCATCCTCGGTTGTGAAGACTCTGGCGTTGGCATTTCCCTTTCCGGATTTGTTGTAGACTTCGAGGACACCGATGACTTGGGTGTCGTGCATGATCGGTAGGCTGAGGATGCTTTTGAGTGGCGCTTGGAGCCGTTCCTTGTATCTTTGGGAGAATCGTTTGTCGAAATCCAGCTCGATCTTGTTGGTCTCTTTCCGTTTGAGGGCTGTGTGGGCCGCAAAATCTTGCGCATCGATGAGGACGGTGTGTTGGGATGTCTCCGGGTGAGTGAGAATATGGCTGTCCCAAACGAGAGGTTTGAGATATTCGCCGAGAGTTTCGTTAACATCGATGAGGTACATGGAGATGCTCTGGGCTTTGACAAGCTCTTTGATGTCGTCGGCCACATCCAGAACGTTTGTGATGTCGTTGGCGATGTAGAGTTTTTTGATGATCTCGTCGAATTTCTTCTTTTCTTTCTTGAACCAGTTGTATTTGGCTTCGATGACGAGGCGTTTTTCTAGTTCGGAGACGATGCTTTCGTTGACGAAGGACTTGATCTCTTTGATCTTGGTAAAAGCTTCTGTCATCTCGATCTGGTTGATCTCGGCACAGTCGCGGAGAGTTCTAACCTCGATTTTCAGGATGGAGTGTTCGATGGCGGTGTTGAGCGCGCGGAAGAAATCCGAGTAGTCATTTTTGTGGATGGGAGAGATCACATAGTCGGTGTATCGCGTGGGGGGCCATTGTTTTGCGAGCTCTTCGAGTTGGATCTCCGATTCGCCCGTGATGAGCACGGAGGTTGTGGCTTTGAAGAGGCCCTTGAGCAGCGAGTAGTGGGCGAGTGCTTGATCGGCGATAATGACGTTAAAGTCCATCGATTCGAGGAGAGTGATGGCTTTTACGATGTCTTGGGCGGTGTGGATACTCCCTGCGGTGCAGGCGAGGTCGCCCAATAATTCTATGTCTTTACGGTTTTTGTTCAGGATGAGGATATTGATCTTGTGGGGGGGAGCTTGATTTTTTTTGTCTTTAGTAGGAATACTTTTGTTTTGCAAGACTTCAAACCTCGGCTTCAAACCCTCTTAGATATCAAAATACAAACCCTCTTAGATATTAAAATAAATGGGAAACCATTTCTGGCCTAGCCCCATATTATTATATAATTTTTTTACCCCTTAAAGTCAATCAATTTTTTAAAAAAAACCTGTTATGTAGGGACCGTTCCCCGAACGGTCCATTTGGGAAATGGACCCTACAACAACATTCCTGATGTAGGGTCAGTTCCCCGAGCTGACCGATGTAGGGACCGTTCCCCGAACGGTCCGATGAATGTTATAATATAGGGTCCATTCCCCGAATGGACCGATACTTTCATTCAGGGAATTCATCCGCTATCCAACTGTACGGATAATCTTCCCATTCTTCTACGATGCCCTCTCTTACGGGATTATTGACGATATACTCTGCTTTCTGTATCAACGATTCTCCACACCTTATGATATGATCATAAAAATCTCTTTGCCATAATGGTTGAATCTTGGATATTTGAAATACAATTCGTGCCGTATGCCTTTTAAACGCCATCATCCAATTCTGCAGATTTTTGTCATATAAATCATGTAAGGATAGCAACATATGTAAATGATCTGGCATTATACAATAACAGAAAAGTAAGATTTCTTTTTTTGCGACTCTAAATATTATTTCATCTTTAATGATCTTTGCGATGTCATTATTTTCAAAATATTTCATTTTGCTTTGTGTACAAATAGTTATGTAGTAGACATACCCTTTCTGAGAATAATCGAAATGCTTTAAATGGATTTGCTTTCTTGATTGAAGATGTTTTTTCATGGAACATACGCTACAAAAGATGTAGTGACCGTTTGGATACGATTAAAATATTGGAGCGGTCCATTCGGGGAATGGACCCT
>CAZXJE010000270.1:3703-4675 GCA_964640835.1 uncultured Eubacteriales bacterium | reverse complement strand
TATACAGACTATGCTCGAAGATACGATCATTGCGGTGTCCACAGCCCCTGGCTACGGCGGCTTGGGAATTGTTCGATTGAGTGGCGATCGTGCCCTCACAATCGCTAAAAAGATCTTCACACCAAAAAGAGCATCTGCCGAGATCCCTCCCTGTAAACCCCTGTTGGGATACTTGGTCAACAGAAATCAAAAAGAGCGGTACGACACCGCGTACATCACATTTTTTCCTGCTCCAAACACATACACTCGGGAAGATATCGTGGAGATTAGCTGCCATGGCAGTCCGGTTATCCTCGAGGAAACCGTCCGGCTGGGCATCAAAGCCGGGGCGAGACATGCACGGCCCGGAGAGTTCACCCTTCGCGCCTATCTTCACGGGCGAATCGATATTCTCCAGGCCGAAGCGATCAACGATATGATTATGGCCCCATCGCTGACTCAAGCCAAAATCTCCCTGCGCCAGATGGAAGGGAATCTCTCAAAAAAAATCCAAATCCTCCGGGACACACTTATACATCTTCTCTCCCAGATCGAGGCCACCATTGAATTCCCCGATGAGGGCCTGAAAATATCTTTGTCACACATCCAAAAAACATTGGCCAAAACCATCTCAGCCGTCGACAAACTGGTCAAGAGCTACGATTTTGGAAAAACTCTTTCTGAAGGGATGGTCCTTGCGATCACAGGCAGGACCAACGTCGGGAAATCCACTCTGTTCAACGCACTCCTGGATAGAGACCGCGCCATTGTCACTCCTTACCCGGGAACAACTCGGGATTATCTCAGCGAGCAGATCAAGATCCAGGACTCCATCTTCTCTCTCGTCGATATGGCAGGATGGGGAAAAGCAAGCAGCCACATTGAAAAAGCGGGAATCCTCAGGGGTCAACGCTTGGCACAGAAGGCCGACGGCATACTCCTAGTACTGGACACCTCCCAGAAAGAAAGGGCTGAAGACATCTCTCTCGTAAA
>CAZXJE010000270.1:0-3693 GCA_964640835.1 uncultured Eubacteriales bacterium | reverse complement strand
GATCCTTCTTTTGCATAAAATCGACCTTCCGCAAGAAATGGACATCCAAGCGATCAAGGCATTAGCGCCTCAACTCCCGGTTCTCGAGATCTCGGCATTGAAACGTACAAACCTGAAAGATCTCGAAAAAACCATCATCGATCGTTTTATTCCTGACCAGAAGAGAACTGAAAATGTCATTCTCCATCTCCGCCAAAAACTGCTGCTCCAGGATGTGCGGGATGCTCTCCATAAGGCCCTGAAACTCATCAAAAAGGGCTACTCTGAAGAGATGTTCGCGGAGGAAGTCCGACGGTCTCTCCCCGTCTTGAGTGAGCTTGTCGGGGATATTCATACGGACGACGTTTTGACCGATATCTTCAGCCGGTTTTGCGTGGGGAAATAGGGGCGACAAAGATGGGAACCAAGGACTTTGACGTTGTTGTCGTTGGCGCGGGACATGCCGGTTGTGAAGCGGCCCGTGTTACAAGTCTCATGGGACTGAAAACCTGTCTTGTGACCATCAACCTCGAAAACATCGCCCAGATGTCCTGTAACCCGGCCATAGGAGGATTGGCCAAGGGACATCTAGTCAGGGAAATCGACGCGCTTGGCGGGGTTATGGGTCTCCTAGCTGATGAAACGGGGATCCACTTCCGTTTGTTGAACAGAAGCCGGGGAGGGGCTGTTCAGGCTCCCAGAGCCCAATCGGACAAGGCTCTCTACAGATCGACCATGAGGCACTGGTTGGAAAAAATTCCAAACCTCACTCTTTTCGAAGGAATCGTCACGGATATCCTCACGAAAAACAGCTCTGTCTGTGGCATCAAAACCATGGACGGCAGCACCATTCCAGCCCAAGCGGTGATTGTGACCCCAGGAACATTCCTCAACGGGAAAATCCACATCGGATTTCATCATTACTCAGCAGGGAGGGCTGATGAGCCCGCCTCCCATGAGCTAAGTGAAGGCCTCAAGGCACTGGGACTCAAGAGATTCCGACTCAAAACAGGGACACCGATGCGGCTTCACAAAGACAGTATCGACTGGGAACAGTTCAAGGCTCAGGCTGGAGACGAGGAGCCTGTTCCTTTTTCTTTTAGAACCCATAAAGAGCTGCAAAACAAAATTTCCTGCTATATCGGCTACACAAACGCAAATACTCATGCCATCATCAATCGAAATCTTGACAAATCTCCCCTCTACAGCGGAAAGATCACCGGAATCGGGCCGCGCTACTGCCCTTCGATCGAAGACAAGGTCGTCAAATTCCCCCATCACAAACGCCACCAATTCTTCCTCGAAATCGAGGGACTGGATACAGCCGAAGTCTACGTCAACGGCCTATCCTCGAGCCTTCCTCTCGAGATCCAGAGGGATATTCTCAAGAGCATACCTGGTCTTTCCGAAGCAGAAATTCTCAGGCCCGCATATGGCATCGAATACGATGCCATTTTCCCCACCCAACTGCATCCCACTTTGGAGACTCGTTCCATCAAAAGCCTGTACCTGGCCGGTCAGATCAACGGGACTTCGGGCTACGAGGAAGCCGCAGCCCAGGGATTGATGGCAGGGATCAACGCAGCCTTGAAGGTTAAAGGCCAATCTCCGTTCTTGCTTCGCAGGGATGAGGCCTATATCGCAGTTATGATCGACGACCTCATCTCCAAGGGTGTTGAAGAACCCTATCGCCTCTTCACATCACGTGCTGAATACCGGCTACAACTGAGGATCGACAATGCGGACACCCGGTTGATGCCCTATGGGAGAGAGCTCGGATTGATCGACGACATTACCTTCCATGCCTTCGAGCAGAAGAAGGACAGAATCCGGAGGATCCTCATGATTCTGGAATCCAAGACGGTGCCCACAGAGGCAAAAAAAAAGGTCCGGTTGAAAGATATGCTCAAAAAGCCAGAAATAACCTTCGAACACATCAGAAAGCATCTCCCGTCGAATGAAGATCTGACCGTCGAGGACATCCGCCATATCGAATCCCAAGTCAAGTATGAAGGATACTTGATCAAACAGGCCAAAGATATTGCCCGCATCCTCAGGATCGACAGGGAAAAAATCCCCGCACAGATAGATTTTCATAGAGTTCCCGGCCTGTCAAGGGAAGTCAGGGAGAAACTCGACGAGTACCGCCCTCAGACAATCGGAGAAGCAAAAAAAATCCCCAGTCTTACTCCAGCAGCCATCACGAACCTCCATATCACCATCAAGCTTCAACAAAGGAAAGGACAACAGAAGACAAAAAACAGAGCCTCCGCTAAAAAAGAGGCCTAATTTCCGTTCAGTACTATCTTATGTTCCGCGACAACTTTGATATCTCAGGTGTATAAAAATGAGACTGATCTCTCCGGGCACAGGAATGATCACGGGAAGCATCCTCAAATCAGTGATGGCTTGTGTGCTTATTCTCGTTATTGAGTGTCCCAATTGTGTGGTGGAGAAAACCGTGTGAAGGGCTGGACGGGCATGGTACATCTCCCTGAGGGGGGAGATGTGAGGGAAGCCCGGAACCGAGCGAAGTTTCCTCGCTGGGGAAACTGAGAGTGTTTTCGAAATCACCAATTGGAGCACTCGGAACGTCATTCATCATGGTTTTGGAGGTGCTTCCCGATTGACTGGAAGTTATGATTTTGCGATACTATGTGATCCGGAAACGATTAGATGAATCAAGACATCAAAAAGAACATCGCGGCAGACACTCCTGAAAAGGCTTTTGCGCTTCTTTCCTCCGTGAAACAAGACCCGATTTTAACTGTCCGTGATGACCTCTATGATTTCTCCTTGCTTTTGGATGCAGTTAAGCTCCGTCGAAAACAGAGGGTGAGTTCTCATTTTCGCCTCGTGGATTCGGGAGCCTTGAGCCTCGCGCAGGTCGAATGGTTGGCAGAAGAAGGCGCGGATGTCTACACAAACGATGAGGTGGGGAAAAATGCTCAGGAGCTGGAGAGCATCCAATATGCTTGCGTGAAAGGACATACTCTTCTTGCGTATCTGCATAACGCTGCTTTAGAGAGTGATGAGGAATCTTCTCTCGATCTGTCCGGATTGAAAAGCCTGGGAGCAAGCGGTGTACACATCTACCTCAGTAATAAAGACCATGAGCGAAAGCTATCCGATTTGATCCTTCTGGCAGATTTATGTCAACGCGGGCAAAGCCGTCTGGTCTACTACCATCATAAGGATCTTAATCCTGATCTTTTTGAATTAGGTCGAACAGGAGTGTGGATACACATATCGGACAAAAGCATAAAGGATCAAGATGAGGTGGCTGTGCTTACCGATGTCGTTCATGCTGCGCGTAACTCTGGCTCGAATGTCTGCCTCCATGTTGAGCGGGGAACCGAATCTGTGATCTTGGAAGATCTTCAGAAGGCTGGAGCGTTTTTGATCTTTAAATCTGCTCTTATCGATTACAGGTCTCCCCTGAGATCCCTCGAAGAAAAAGCCAGGGAAAAAAAGCTTGATACCAGCGCCTATTACCTCTATCCGATACTTCTCTAGAATGCCTTCCAATTCTAATATCGGCAGTTTTTATGAATAATTCATGTAAAAGATGGATTATTCACGGACCAAGGTTGCAGTAGCGGCGAGGAAGTGGCTTATGAAGATGTAGTAAACTACTTCGAATGAGCTACAACGATGCTGATGCTGTGAGATTGGTTCGCCTGAAGGGTAAAAGATGCCGACAATATAAGAAGG
>CAZXJE010000269.1:0-4697 GCA_964640835.1 uncultured Eubacteriales bacterium | reverse complement strand
CCAACGCCAAGGTTTATCTCGAGGCGGAAAATAAATAGGAAAGCACATCAATCCAGGGGGGATAGAACGACTCTGGATTCAACCTCAGTGAACGTCTTGTTTAGCAATTTAACACAGGCATAGACTGTATCGATGGCCGGAGATGGCGTCTGTGTCAAACGGCTGAGTTCGATGATGGCCCCGATCAGCGCCTCTATCTCTAGCCCTCTTCCCGCCTCCACATCCTGAAGCATGGACGTCTTGTGGGCGCCCACATTTTCAGCGCCTTCGATACGTCTTTCGATGGTGCGGCGGAATGTGATCCCTAGTTTCCCTGCAGTTTCCTCAGCTTCGCGCATCATCTTGGTAGCCAGATCCCTTGTTTCCGGGAAACGACAGATATCGACCATCGTGGCATGTGTAAGTGCACTGATGGGATTGAACGACAGGGTTCCCCAAGCCTTGAGCCAAATCTCCGCACGGATGTTGTCGATGACGCGCGACCGGAACCCTGCATCTATGAAAGCCTGCATGAGCTTTTTGCATCGCTCACTTTTTGATCCATCCAGTTCCCCCATAGGAAATCGATTCCCTTCCACATGTTGAACGACTCCCGGCTCCACGATTGCAGCAGCCGGATATGCTACGCATCCGATGATACGGTCGGCGTCCACGTTGGCTTCTATAACACCCGTTGGGTCAAGAGCCTCGAGACGTTTTCCTTCGTATTCCCCGCCATATCTTTGAAAATACCACCATGGGATACCATTCTGTACAGTGACAACGCTTGTGTCCGGCCCGAATAAGGCCGGCAGATCAGGGGCCACCTCCGGTATTTGGTGGGCTTTTACTCCCAGGATGACCACGTCCTGTTGGCCTGCCTCTTCAAAGCTGCCAGTGGCCTTAGCTTCCCTCGCCATGAATTCTTCACCATCTTGTTTGACCAGCTTCAGTCCCTTTTCCTGGATGGCAGCCAGTTGTTCATCCTTATCTATGAATGTGACATCCTGACCCGATACTGAAAGTCTGACACCGATCAATCCTCCGATGGCACCAGAACCAACGATGCAGATTCGTAAGCTCATTTTTCCCTCTTGTTGATTTTTATTCGATTATTTGATTGACCTTCACTGTTTTCAGGTCATATCATAGTAAAATATTTTAGCCAAATGCAAAGCAAAAAGTGAATGTATCTCCAAAACCGTGATGAATGAACTTACGAGTGATCAAATTTATGATTCGAAAACACGCTCAGTTTCCCCAGCGAGGAAACTTCGCTCGGTTCCGGGCTTCCCTCACATCTCCCCTCGGGAGATGTACCATGCCCGTCCATCCCTTCTCACGGTTTTCTCCATCATTAAATTTGATCACTTAATAACGCACAATGTTTTCATACCATTACGGTTCCTATGATACAAATGAAAGAAATTCGAGCGAATAGGATAAGATGAATATTCTTTCACTTATCTACCAATTCCTCATAGGGGGGGTGATATTTGCCGCAGGTATGTTTTTTTCCTGGTCCTCCAGAGATTATTCATGGAAAAAAAGAGAGGATCGGCTGACGCTCATCTTCATGATCGCAGCTTTTTTCTTATATTGTGTGTTCCAGACACTTTGGCATTTCCACGCAATGGGGAAGATTTAGATGGATAGCGCTGCGGTTGTGGGCACCCGGTTGGATTATTTCGTTATCCTTTTGTATTTTGTCCTCATCTTCAGTTTTGGTTTTATTTTCGCAAGATTCACACGAACGACCAAAGACTTTTTCTTCGGTGGTCAGCGCTTTTCCTGGTGGTTGATCACTTTTAGCTGTGTCGCTTCTGTCGTGGGGTTTTACTGTTTCGTTAAATACTCTGCCGCTGGGTTCAGGTATTGGATGTCCTCGTCCATGACCTATCTCAATGATTGGATCGTGATGGGGTTTTTATTGTTGGGGTGGCTCCCCATACTCTATTTCGGCAGAATCGGGTCGGTTCCCGATTATTTTAAGAAAAGGTTCGACGGCCGGACAGCTGTCATGGCGACCATTATCGTCCTCCTTTACATGGTAGGCTACATCGGCATCAACCTCTACACCATGGGGATCGCCCTCAATGCTATGTTGGGCACAGACATCTTCCTGTCGGCTGTCGTAGTTGCTGTTGTATGCGCAGTGTATGTGACTGTCGGCGGACAGACATCTGTGATCATGACAGACCTTGCTCAGGGCATTATCCTTTTGATCGGTGGATTTTTGTTGTTTTTTTTAGGGCTCCATGTGCTTGGAGGATGGGAGGCATTCTGGTCTGGATTACCCGTTCTACATCGACTGCCCTTTGCACAATTTAACAAGCCGCAAGAGTTCCATTTTGTGGGGATCTTCTGGCAAGACGGTATTGCCAATACTTTTGCCCTCTACATGATGAATCAGGGATTTATCCTGCGATTCTTATCTCTAAAAAGTGTTAAGGAGATCAAAAAGACATTTCTTTCTTTGGTTCTTGTGCTGATGCCTCTTGCAGCCTTTGCTGTTTCCAATGCAGGATGGCTGGGGAGAGCTATGGTCTCTCAAGGGGTGCTTCCTTCCGGTGTCGATCCCAATCAGATTTTTGTCCGGGTCGCAAACACAGTCTGTCAGCCAGGGCTGTTCGGCTTTGTGATGGCGGCATTGACAGCGGCTCTGATGTCGACGATCGATACGCTCATAAATGCAGTGTCTGCGGTTGCTGTGAATGATGTCTATAAGCCCTATATGGCTCCAAAAGCATCTGATAAGCATCATCTTCGGGTGGCTCGTATCGTTTCTTTGTCAGCTGCGTTGCTGGGTATTGCCCTCGTGCCCGTCTTTGCATCATTCAAGTCCATATATGTGGCTCATGGTTCCTTTACGGCGAGCATCACTCCGCCCATGGTAGTCACAATCGTCCTGGGGGCATACTGGAAAAAGTTCACACCCTCTGCCGCTTTTTGGACTCTTTTCGGAGGGACATTGTTGGTTGCTTTGTCGATCGCCTGGCCCGTGCTAATAAATCCCTTTTCACACGGTGTGGATCCCTCAGGCGGATTCAAGTACATGCGTGCGCTCTATGGATTGGCCACCAGTGGAGTTATTGCGGTAGTAGTGAGTGTATTCACCAGGGCAAAATCAGGGAGAGCGGTAGAGGGATTAATAGTGGGGACCCTCGATAAGGCGAAGGAATATTACAAGGGGGCACCTGCCAATGAAGTGGAAGGCCAAAAAGTGGTAGTCACGCTCCGCATCGATAAAAAGATTCAGGAATTAAGTATCACTCAAAGGATGGCCGAGCTTTTATGCGCTAGGGAAGGTGATGTCGTATATGTGAGCGATGCGAGGCGATGGCTGGGAGGACTCCGTTCTGTGCATGCAAAAGTGTCTGCGATCCAAGAGGGGGATTCGTCAAAGATTGGAATAACACCCGAACTTGTCCAAAGGGGTAACCTTATTCTTAACCGGAAACACCGGATCGAGAAGATTATTTGAGGTTAAAATATATGTTTGAAAATCGAATGCGACAAATGAGGTCGGTGCCATGAATGAGATTAAAATACCAAGCATTCTTCTGTTATGTGTGATGATGTGTATAACATGCAAACAGGATGATTCTGAAGGATTCATTATAACAGCGCATCGGGGAGCTTCTGCCGTGGCTCCGGAAAACACGCTTATTGCGTATCAAAAAGCCATCGAGATGGGAGCCGATTACGCAGAGTTGGATGTCCGCCAGACCAAAGATGGCGCAATCGTTCTGATGCATGACAAGACTGTTCACAGAACCACTGGAGTCAAAGGTTTTGTGTGGGATTTCACGCTCGAAGAGTTGAAACAACTGGAGGCGGGCTCCTGGTTTGGGGAAGGATTCAGAGGTGAGCCGGTTCCAACTCTCGAGGAGGTGATTCGTCTGGCCAAAGGACGGATGAAACTGAATATCGAGGTCAAAATCTCCGAGAATGAACCAGGAATCGCTCAAAAGGTTGTTGATATCGTTCGTTCCGAAGATTTTAGCAAGGATTGTATCATCACATCATTTGATATGGAAACGGTCAAGACATTCAATAGCATAGCTCCGGACCTGGAAACAGGATTGATTTTTGAAAAAGAATATCGCTCGGATGTATTCGAAGGGGCATGGGATATTCTTTGCAGTAACTTCGAACTTGTGGATGCGGGATTTGTACAATTTGCGAAGGAAAGTGGGAAAAAGATTTATGTATGGACTGTCAATGAGAGGGAGGAAATGCTCCGGCTGATTGACCTTGGCGTGGATGGGATCATCACCGATATGCCCGACCTCTTAAATTCTGTACTGGCGGAAGTTCAATAGGCACCGGTATCACACAAGCCATTGAGTTGACACTGCTTTCGGAAATTGATAATGTTTCATACACCTCATCAGAGGGAAAGCAATGGGAGTTAAATGTTCTAAATGTCAGCATGAGAATCCTGAAGATACCCTTTATTGTGGCAAATGTGCCGCACCATTAAATCCCGCTGAAGATGTATCTCTTACAAAGACCATAATAACACCCAAAGAAAGTCTCCAAAAGGGAACCACCATTGCAGGCAAGTACCAGATCCTAGAAGAGCTGGGCAGAGGGGGAATGGGTGTTGTGTACAAAGCCGAAGACTCAAAGTTGAAAAGGACAGTCGCGCTTAAGTTTCTGCCGGCAGAACTAACACACATCCCAGAAGTCAAAGAGAGATTCATGCGGGAGGC
>CAZXJE010000268.1:0-4729 GCA_964640835.1 uncultured Eubacteriales bacterium | reverse complement strand
GGAATGAGGTGCCTGTACCCATTTTCATCCGCTCCATTACCTTAATGGCCGATGTAGGGTCAGCTCCCCGAGCTGACCGATGTAGGGTCTTTTCCTCAAATGGACCATACATTAATCGGACCGTTTGAGAAACGGTCCCTACATTGTCTCATGTTTTGCGTTTTACGCCCTACATCTCACATTTCATATTTTAGCTTTTCGATTATTTTTTTAAAATCACAGCAGGAATCTTGGCCTTACGGACCAATTCATTAAATGCAGGAATGTCAAATTCTAAAACAGCTTTGAGCTTTTCGATCTGTACGTCAGCTTTGCCAGACAATCCTTCAAATACGGAGTAAGACTGCTCCGTCGGCCCAGCATCGGCACTGGAAACAACCCCGATCAGAGCAGCGATCTTGTTATCGAGCAGAATTGGATAATTGAGTGGATCCTGTCCACTTTTGGACTTGGATTGGATGAGCACATCCTCAACCTCTTTGAGTTTTGCCTTCAAACTCTTTCCAGCTTCTTTGATCTCACCTACATCAGGATTATCTTCGATCTTTTTAAGAAGGTCATCAACCTGCTTCCTGACTGTGCGGAGATGATTGATGGATGTGTTGACTTCAGTCAATTTGTCGCGGATCTTGATCAAAAGATCAAATTGCGCCTGGAAATCTTCCTGTGAGGTTTCAAGACGGGGATCTTTTTTCCACTCCCATGATTCGGTCAGAGATGTATCGCCGACTGTTAATTTCACCTGAAAGACTCCGGGTACAGCTAACGGCCCGTTGAGCCTCCCCGCCCAAAGAATTGCACCCGGCACGCTCTTGGCATCCTCATAACGCATATCCCAGACGAACCGGTTCATCCCGGCCTCTGCCGTCATATTTGTTACTCTTCGTCCTCTCGGTCTCTCCCGGGGGGTTTCTGCGCTCTCAATATCCTCTTTTTTGCTCGTAAATTTTTTTATGAGTAGACCTTCAGAATCCAGAAATTCAAGTGATACCACACTATCCGGTTTATCCTTGAGATAATAGAAAATCACAGAGCCGCTGGGGGGATTTTGGCCGACATGGGGTCTCGGAAAGTCACTCCCACTCATGCGGAAGGAATCCCGCGGCTTGAACAGAAATACATCGGCTTTGCTAATTTCTTCAGTTAGCTGATGGAGCGGTGTCAGGTCGTCCAGGATCCAGAAGGAGCGCCCATGCGTTCCAACGACCAGGTCGTCTTCCTTCACGACCATATCATGGATCGGAACAACAGGGAGATTAAGCTGGAGGGACTGCCAGCGGGCGCCGTCATCGAAGGACACAAAAATCCCTGTTTCCGTTCCTGCATAGAGAAGGCCTTTTCTCTTCGGATCTTCTCTCACGACGCGGACAAACGTGTTCTCCGGCAAGCCATTCGTTATCTTTTTCCAGGTTTTTCCAAAATCCTCGGTCTTGTAGATGTATGGCCCGAAGTCGTCCAGTTCGTGTCGATCGACAGCAAGATAGGCCGTCCCTGCATCAAATGTCGAGGCTTCGACCATGCTGATCAAGCTCCACTCCGGAATCTCCGTGGGCGTGATGTTTGTCCAGTTTTTGCCTCCATCCCGCGTGATATGAACCAGGCCATCATCCGTCCCAACCCACAAGATATTCGGATCGTGGAAAGACTCGGCCACTGTAAAAATCGTACAGTAATATTCCACACTGGTGTCATCATGGGTGATCGGCCCACCTGATTTTTGTTGTTTTGTCTTATCGTTTGTGGATAGGTCCGGGCTGATGACCTCCCAGCTCTGTCCTTCATTGGTCGTCTTGAACAGAACCTGCGCCGCATGATACAGGACGTCAGAGTCGAATCTGGAGACCACGATCGGGGCCGTCCACTGGAAACGAAACTTGAGATCCTTAGCACCCCACCCCATTGGATTCTCGGGCCAGGCAGTGATCACCTTCGCTTGCCTGGTTTTATAATCCCAGCGTGTGATGAGGCCTCCATAACTCCCGGCATATACGATATCGGGATTGTCATGGCGAGGAGCGACATGACCACTCTCCCCTCCCCCCACAGAATGCCAGTCTGGCTTGTCAATACCACTTCCAGTGGTGCGACTGGCGATCCGGACAGTGCTGTTATCCTGTTGTGCGCCATAGACCCTGTATGGAAAGGAGTTATCAGTCGTCACATGGTAGAACTGAGCCGTGGGTTGATTGTCCTGAGCTGTCCAGGACACACCACCATTGTAGCTGACATTTGCGCCGCCATCATTCCCGTTGATCATCCGCTCGGGATTCCCGGGATCGATCCAAAGGTCATGGTTGTCTCCGTGCGGTACACGGATAGAAGTGTATGTTTTTCCGGCATCCACCGAACGGTAGAGGCCAGTGTTGAGCACATAAACCGTATTGGCGTTTTTTGGATCGGCATAAATCCGGCTGTAGTACCATGCACGCTGGCGCAGACGGCGATCCTCATTCTTCCTCACCCAAGTCTCTCCTCCATCATCCGACTGAAAGACTCCTCCATCCCTGGATTCGACAATAGCCCATACCCTATCTCTTTGTGCACCCGATGCGGCCACGCCGATCTTGCCGAGTATTCCCTTTGGGAGTCCTTTGTTGCGGGAGATCTCTGTCCATGTGTCCCCACCATCAACGGATTTGAAGAGTCCACTTCCCTCACCGCCGCTTGTCAGGCTGTAAGGCGTCCGTGACGCCTCCCAGATGGCGGCATACAGAACCCTCGGATTAAACGGGTCCATGATGAGGTCGATAGCTCCGGCCTTATCACTGCGGAAGAGGATCTTCTCCCATGTTTTCCCTCCATCTTTTGACCGGAACACACCCCGGTTTTCGTTCGGACCATAGATATGGCCCAGCGCCGACACATAGACCAGATCCGGATCACGTGGATGAACCCTGATCCTCGATATCTGACTCGTATCGGACAAACCGATGTGCGCCCAGGTCTTTCCGGCATCCGTGGATTTATACATGCCATCTCCATGAGAAACATTTCCCCTGATCGGAACCTCTCCCATTCCCACATAGACCACATTGTAATCCCATTCGGAAACTGCAATGGCTCCCACAGAGCCTGTGTTAAAAAAACCATCAGAGACGGGTTTCCAGTCCAACCCACCATCCTCGGATTTCCATACTCCTCCTCCCGTTGCACCCAAGAAGTAAGTATGGGGAAGACTGGGAATGCCAGTGACCGCCGTCACTCTCCCTCCACGGTAAGGCCCGATACAGCGCCACTTCATGGCCTTGTAGAGAGCCTCATCATATGTCGATTGTTTTCCCGGAGGCTTTTCGACACTCCAGCTCACAGTCGCAGACAATCCAAACAGAAGAGCAAAAATCATACAGAGACACATTTTGCCTTCGGCCAATCTCACCATTTTTGTCGATCTCATCTCAAACCTCCTTCTTCGGGGATTTTTGGTGGTCTCCCTCTGCGCCTTCCTCTAAAAGCCACCACAATAAACGGTGGAGCAATGATCGTTGTCAGCAGAGACATTCCCAGGACGACCGTATACATATCCAATGAGATGGTAGCAAGCCTGATGCCAACAAGACCCACAATGATTCCCACCTCGCCCCTTGGAATCATACACACACCAGTTTGTAAACGCGTCTTCCTGTCCTCATTCAAACATCCAAGATACGCTCCTGCCATTTTGCTCACCACAGCGATGAGAGTGATAAAGAGCGTTAAAAAGAGCAAGTGCGGGGAGAGGAAAGCTCTAGGGTCCAGATGGGCGCCCATCATCACGAAAAAGAAGGGCAACAGAAATTCATTCACATATTTGACTTTATTCTCCAGGTCGTACACACCGGCGAGTTCATCGATCATGATACCGGCCATAAAAGCTCCGATGATGGCCGCAAGCCCGATCACATCTGCCAGCTCGGCCAACCCCAGGCATAGGATCACAGATACGACAAAGGGCGCCTCAGGGATATTAAGCCGCTCCACCGACTTCCGGGTCCGGCGTGCTAGCCGCGGCCCCCATAAGGTCAGAAATCCCACAAAAATCAGAGACTCGATGACCAGAAGCACAAACTCCACAACATCAAACTGTTTTTGAGCCAGACCCTTCACTAAGGCCAATACAGTGAGTGCCAGAATATCATCCAGAACAGCAGCTCCCAGTATGATGGAGGCCACTTTGTGTTTGATCAAACCCAATTCCTGAAGGACTTTTACCGATATCCCAACGCTGGTCGCCAGAATGGCGGTTGCGATAAAAAGGCTTTCCACTATCTCATATCCGAGGGAAAACATCGCTCCAAGCCCCATTAACAGTGGGAAGATCACGCCCAGTATGCCCACGAGGATCGCAGTGCGGCCTACAGCGAAAAGATCTTTGACGCGGATCTCCAATCCCACATAGAACATGAGGAAGACCACGCCGATTTCGGAAAAGGACATCAAAACATGATTGGACGTGCTGATGACTCCCAGCACATAAGGCCCCAGGAGCACCCCTGCAATGATCTCACCGACGATGCCTGGCATTCTGAGCCGGACACTCAGCTCTCCGAGAATTTTGGCAGAGGCAAAAATTATGAAAAAATAGAAAAGGAGATTGCCGTTTTCCACCTTAGTCTACTCTTTTCTCCATTTTTCTAGAATTTGTAAAAGATTTATAAAACAATAGTCCTCCCCCTGTCAAATTTAACATAATACGATGTAGGGTCCGTTCCCCGAACGGACTGTACCAGATATCTATGTAGGGTCCGTTCCC
>CAZXJE010000267.1:0-4731 GCA_964640835.1 uncultured Eubacteriales bacterium | reverse complement strand
AATATGAACTGTGACGAATTACTGCTGTTATCATTTGATTTGTAGGCATCACGGAAACAAGGATGCTTCCCACCTGGCACAGAAATCTTAAGATTTACATCCGAAGCGTTTCAGTATATTTTAGTACCAGCTCAGTATGAAAGACAGGACAATCCCACAAAAAGGAGAGGACCATTGACACATAAAAAAAGATTACACAAGATCCATCCATCATTTTTATGCGCTTTACTCATAGCTTTATTCTTGCCGTTATCCACTTTCTCAAGCGTAGAGAATTTGGTTCCAAACGTGGAAGGTAAGATCCAGGTTGTCATTCTCCACTATGGTGACGGAAGTTGGGGAACTTTCTGGCACGACCAGACAGTCTTTTTCAGGGACTTGATGGATAAAATGGACAAAGACGTGGCTTTTGTCGTACTTGTCGGGAAAGACGATGCCGCCAAGAGAGTCCAAGACGTTCTCAAATCTAATGCTGAAATTAAACTCCCGGACGGAACTCCGCGTGTGAAGTTTTTGACAGTCGATGTCAGAACGATAAACTTCTATCCTTGGGCTAGAGATGCCTACTTGATATTGTCAGACGGGGAAAAGAAGCTCACATTCCTCGATGTTGGTTTCGGCAGAAAACCATTTCCTATCACAAATTTCAATGAGATCTTCAAAGATGCCAGATCTCTGGCGGGCGTCATCCATCGGGGCGGAGGAAATATCAGAACAACTCATGATGAGATCATCATCGGGATGGACACAATGTTGGGGATTAACATCCCTTCCCGGGGATCTTTTTATAGTATGGATGGGAATCTCTACAGCACTGTTCAAGCGTTGAAGCCCGAAGACGTTCCCAGATTCAAGGAAAAATTTGAGGCATACTGTCTCTTTATCCAGAGAGTTCTCTCACCTGACAGAAACCTGGTTATTCCCGGAAAAAAAGATTTTTTCACACGACTCGAAAAAGGAGAGTTCCCATTTGAATCCAAAGAAGTCTGGCACACGGGAGCCCAAGCGGCCTATCATACCGACGTCTACCTGGGGCTGGGTCATGTGGATGAAGAGGGAAAAAGGGTCATTTTTATCGCAGATAGCAAACTAGGGGCAAAAGTTGTCGAGAGCATGACTCCGGAAGAAAGGCGAGATATGGAGAAAAAGCTTCCCTCAATCCTCGAAGAAGAGGGCTTCAGTGCCTCTGGAATTCCTGTTACGGCAGAGCAGATATCCAGCCGATTTCAATGGGAGTCACAGAAACTTCTGGATAAATGCCTGGCGATGGCAGGGACAGTTTCCGAGACATTGGATAAATCGGCGACCAGGATGGAAGAATTAGGATATAGGATTGTAAGAATCCCCTATTTACCCAATGGACTGATCTCCGAAGATTTCTCAACAGACGTGATGGGTATGAGCTTCAATTACTCGAACGTGCTTGTAGAGGTTTATGATGGCATAAAGAGAGTTTATATCCCAGTATATGATTTCCCACAATTGGATCATGCAGCTGCTCTAGCATACAAAGATGCAGGTTACGAGGTCATCGGTATCAAAGGCTATGTCACCCATGGGTTGAGTATGATTCAGGATGGAGCGGGGCTTGATTGCTTGACCTCAGAAATCCGTCACCCCGTACGCTGGGCAGATAAATATACGACAAAAAAAGAGTAGTGACTTAATAGGAGGGGATATCCATATGGGCTAATTCCCTCATCCCTACAGCTCAGGATATTCATAAGATCATGGAAGGTAAAGATCTGGCATGGAAGGTGCTTATTTGATTTAATATGGCGAAATTCAACATTTCAAATTTTGCAAAACAGAACTTATTTTCTTGACTAGCTGATCTATTTTGTTAATATGTAAATCAAAAGATAAGAATGGCTATCATCGTTGAAAATCCGGAAAGCGTAGACAGTGCGGAAATAATTGTAGGCATCCCCTCCTATAATGAGGCAACGTCTATAGCATTTCCTACCGATGTGGCGAGTCGCGGGCTACTTACCTATTTCCCCAATAAAAAGTCGGTGATCATCAATATGGATAACAATTCACCGGATGGAACAAAAGATGTGTTTATGAAGACCCCAACAAAGGTCCCCAAGATATACATTTCTACTCCCGAGCGTATTAAGGGAAAAGGAAACAATATCAAAAATTTATTTGAGGCCGCCGTTGAACTGGATGCAAAAGCTGTGGTGGTTGTAGATGCAGATCTCAAGAGCATTACTCCCCAATGGATTCAATACTTAGGAGAACCTCTTTATACGGGTTTCAATTACGTAAGCCCTATTTACGTGCGGCACAAATATGACGGGTCTATAACCAATCATATCGCCTATCCGATGTTAAGAACCCTTTTCGGTTTGCGAGTAAGACAGCCTATCGGGGGAGATTTTGGATTTTCCGGAAGAATAGCCCGGGCGTTTTTATCTGAAAAACTCTGGAATGATAGAATAGCCAATTTTGGCATCGACATCTGGATGACGACCATTGCTATTGCCCGGCGCTTTAAGGTATGCCAGACCTTTTTGGGCTCTCCTAAGACTCACCGCACAAAAGATCCGGCCAAGGATTTAGGGCCTATGTTCAAACAAGTAATAATGACTCTTTTCGACCTAATGATTGATTTTGAGTATTTCTGGAAGGATACTTCAGCCAGTCTCCCAAGTAGCATTTTTGGATTTGGCCTTGGTGTAGACGAAAAACCTCCGGATGTGCATGTGAATAAAGATGCTCTGTATCAGAGTTTCCTGTCTGGATTTGACCGATACGGAGAGCTCTGGGAGACAATTATCTCCCAATCAGAGTTGATGGAAGTGAGCAAAGCGAAAAAAAAGTCCCTGGACCAATTTTATTACCCCAGTGATCTATGGGCCAGAATCTTATTTAATTTCTCTATTGCATACCGAAATAATGAGATTCCGCGCGAGCATGTGATCGATGCCATGATACCTTTTTATCATTCCCGGATCCTATCATTTGTAAACAAAACCGTTCATATGGATACAAAAGAATGCGAAGAATATTTTGAGAGTATCGTTCGTGTATTTGAGAGTGAAAAACATTACTTGATTAAACGTTGGGATGAAGATCAAATGAAGCTGGGATATCATCTATTCAAACGCAATTAAAGAGTTCAACAAACAGATTGGATACATATCTTTAATCCCCTAACTTTGCTGAGAATAGGATAAAAATTTGTGGGGGAAGAGTCAAATGGAAGAATGGTGGTACGCCCGGACAGATTCGAACTGCCGACCTACTGATTCGTAGTCAGAGCTTCCAGCCTCTCCCTCGCATCTTCTACCTAAACCATCCCAAGGTAATCACCCAAATGATCACAAAATATTCAATATAGAACATTTTCATGTTAGAATTAAGGAGTGAACTGGGAAAGCAAGATCCAAGATCTTAAAAACATTCTTATTCAACTTCTTAAAGGTCAAATACTCCCCACAGAAAGCTACCTAGCAGGAGGAACTGCACTCTATTACTATTTACATCACCGCCTATCCATTGATTTGGATTTCTTCACACAGAAATCGTTTAATCCTGAAATGCTTGTTTTTAAATTGAGAGAAGAATTTGGCACAGCTGATGTGGAAATCATGGAAAAAGAAAGCTTAATTGCTTTTCTCTCTCCAGAAAAAATAAAATTTTCTCTCTTCTCATTTCCATATCATCTTTTGTCTTCTTTAAAAAGCCTGGAATTGAGCGATGAAATCACATGTCCGGCAGCCTCATTAGATGATATCGCAGCTATGAAGGCCATCGCTATTTCTCAGAGAGGCGCAGCCAAAGATTTCGTCGATCTTTATTATCTGCTCCAACACACTCAAATTAAATTCGCGGATTTGGCATCTTTTGTAAAGCAGAAATATCATCTTGAGAAAAAGTATGAATACCATATGAAAACAGCAATGGTTTATTTCGATGATGCGGAACGGGAGCTCGATTCTATTATGCTCGTCCAAGAGGTGGGGCATCTCCACAAGTTATCAGAAACCGAGTGGAAGGAAATAAAAGAGTTTTTCGGCAGGTTTATCCAATGAGAAAAGAACTGTTTTGGGACAGAGATCCAAAAACGATAACTCCGGAGATAGAGATCGAAAGAGCGATCAATTTTGGAGGATTTGACTATATAGAGGAAGTTCAGAAAAAGTATGGTCAAACAAGATTTGTTAGAGTTCTTATCGAGCGGCGGAACTTAAGCAAAAGAGCTGTAAATTACTGGTGTCTGGTTTTTGGAATTGACAGAAATTCAACAGCGGCCTTCAAAAATGATTATAATGTCTGGTCTCCTCTGAGGTAACCGGTTTGATCTGACCTGATCAAATGAACACCCATTTCAAAAAAGCAATAAGTGGTACGCCCCAAGGCAGATTCGAACTGCCGACCTACTGATTCGTAGTCATAGGGTCGACCTCTCGTAAGTATATTATAATCAATATGTTAAGGATATTTAAAATTGGCCTTTTGACCAAATATTGACTACTTTTTTTCTCTGTTAACACAAAAAATACAAATATACACAACAGGCGGGCGAAATTTAGGGCAAATTCTTCAATCCCACTAACCTCTCTCTTGCGTCCTCAACTTCAGCTATCCCCAGGCAGCATCCTTCCAGAGGGCGAGGAATTTCTCGTAATGCTCTGTGGCTTTGGTCTTCCAGTCTTCGCGTCATTTTCATTCATACCGCAACAACTCCACTGGATTGGACCTCGCAGCCTTAACTGTTTG
>CAZXJE010000266.1:0-4743 GCA_964640835.1 uncultured Eubacteriales bacterium | reverse complement strand
TGTCCAGAAATTCCCTCTCACCTGTAGATTTTCAGATATCAATCGAAAGAGATAAAAGGGCAATCGATTGGACGCAAAAACAAAGCCATCGAACACTACGAAAAATTCCTCGAATTATGGAAGGATGCTGACCCGGGGATAGCTGAGGTGGAAGATGCGAGGGGTAGGCTAGCGGGATTGAAGAATTAATAACTGTCATTTCAAATGTAAAGGAGTGTTTCGAAGGAGAAAATAATGGAGTGGCATGAATTGTTAGCAGACGGATACAACCGTCTTCCTGACTTTCTGGAACATGTGCTGAGAGGGCTTTCCCGGGAAGCCCTTAATTGGCAGCCTCGTGAAGACTGTAACAGTATAGGCTGGCTAGTCTGGCATCTAATCCGCCAGCAGGATGCTCAGATCGCCGCGTTAATGGGCGAAGAGCAGTTGTGGATCAAAGACGGGTGGCATTTAAAGTTCGACCGCACTGCAGACCCTGAGGATACCGGTTACGGCCACACGCCAAAGCAGGTGGCATCCTTCAGGTCGCCGGATCCCAATACTTTACTCGGTTACCTCAAAGTCGTGGTGGAGCGGACTAAGCAATATTTCTTAAGTCTGTCAAAAGATGACCTGGATCGGGAGCTTGAAGAACCTTGGTTCCAACCGCTGCCCACAGTCGGCGTGCGCCTGATAAGCATCCTGGACGACAGTGTGCTTCACGCAGGCCAGGCGGCCTATGTCCGCGGCTTGCGTCAAGGCAAAGGATGGCAGAAGTATTAAGTTGTATGCTTTTTTCCTAACAAATTAAACATCACCCAAATTTTGACAATCCAAATGCTATGAAATTTCGTATTAATTAATGGGACTTTATTACCGAGGGAGTCCCATGAATATTTGCGATGCGTTTTAATGGATTCAAATCCGCCCGGTTCGAAAGGATGAGGCCCGATGTTAAGAAACTATATTAAGGTCATAATGAGGAACGTCGGCAAACAGAAAGCCTACACATTCATAAATATAGCCGGTTTTGCAGTCGGCCTGGCGACGTGTATCTTGATCCTCTTGTATGTGATCCATGAGCTGAGTTATGACAAATTTCATTCGAATGCCGACCGGATCTACAGGATCGGTGTCGAGGGGAACTTAAGCGGCGAAAATGTTAAATATCCTTTGAGCAATCTTGGAACTGGCCCTGCAATGCTGAAAGACTACTATGAAGTCGAGAGTTTTACAAGATTATACGGTCTGCCGAGGATCCCAATCAAATATGGTCAAAATAACTTCTTCGAGGAACGTCTCGCTTATGTCGATCCGGAATTTTTTGAAGTTTTTTCCTTTTCCTTGATCCAGGGGAATCCCAAAACGGCCCTTGAAGCTCCCTATTCTATTATTCTGACGCGGGACATGGCAGAGAAATATTTCGGTGACGATAATCCATTGGGAAAACAGCTGAAACTGAACAACAGGTACGATTATAATGTGACGGGAGTTATAGAAAACTTTCCTGAAAATTCCCATCTCAAAGTGGATTTCCTCTGTTCCATCGAGACATTCTATGTCATCAACGATAGGGATGTGGAGGAATGGACTAATTTTAATAACTACACTTATCTCCTTCTTCGTGAGAATGTATCTACCGAGGCGTTTGTTTCAAAATTCCCGGCGTTTATCGATAATTATCTGCCAAACCTGAAAAAATTGCTGGGTGGAGAATTGAATTATTTTATTCAACCTGTTACGGATATCCACCTGCATTCAAATCTCGGTTATGAAATGCCTGGTAACAGTGATATTGCCTATGTTTATATCTTCTCGGCTATCGCTCTTTTCATCCTTCTGATCGCGTGTATAAACTTCATGAACCTTGCCACGGCTCGCTCCGCAGGGAGGGCAAAAGAAGTCGGCCTCCGAAAGGTTATGGGGGCGGAAAAGCTGATGCTGGTGAAGCAATTCCTGGTGGAATCCATGCTGACCTGTGTTGTCTCTTTGATCGTCGCGTTGGGGCTCATCCGTTTGGCCTTGCCTTTCTTTAACTCGATATCAGGAGTGAAGCTCAGCATCCCTTTTGGAGAGATTCCCTGGTTGATACCGGCATTCATTGGATTCACGCTAATTACCGGGCTCCTTGCAGGAAGTTACCCCGCCTTCTTCCTGTCGGCATTTGAACCGGCAAATGTCATGAGGGGCACTCTTAAATCAGGAGCTGGTAGCAATAAATTCAGAAGCGTGCTTGTTGTCGTCCAGTTTGTCATATCGATTGTTCTGTTGAGCGGAACAAGCATCATGTTGAATCAACTCAAATTCATGAAAAACAAAAACTTAGGATTCAACAAAGAAAATGTCATTGTTATCCCGATCATGGATCAAAGCATTCGTGAAAGAATCCAAGAGATAAAGAGCGAAATAAGATCACACAGCGATGTGATAGATGTTTGCGCCGCCTCGGACTTTCCCGGGAATTACCCGGATTATTCCGCCTTTGTACCGGAGGGCTATGCGCTGGAGCAGACTCAGCTAATGCACAGGATAAACGGAGATACCGATCTTATTACAACATTGGGAATGAAAATCATTGCCGGCAGGAATTTCTCAACCGAATTTTCCACTGATCCTGAAGACGCTATCATCATAAATCAGGCGGCCGCCAAAAAATATGGCTGGGATGATCCAATAGGGAAAAAGATCGGATTTTTTGCTGGCAACGATATGAAAGAGGTTCGATACCGGAATGTGATAGGACTGGTTCAGGATTTCCATGTGAGATCGCTTCATGACAAGATTTTACCTCTCTTGTTTACAAATGAGAGCGATTACCTCGGAGAAATTGCAGTCCGTATAAATTCAGGTAACGTCTCTGGCGTTTTAGGTTTTCTCAAGGAGAAATGGACGAAACTCGATCCTAACCGTCCTTTTGACTACTACTTTCTCGATCGCAATTTCAATCAACAGTACCAGTCGGATGAGAGTCTTCAAAAGATCATCAGCTATTTCACGCTTTTTGCCATATTTATTGCATGTCTCGGCCTTTACGGGATGGCTTCTTTTATGGCGGAGCGACGGTTCAAAGAGATCGGAATTCGCAAAACCCTCGGCGCCTCAGTCCCCAATATTATCTTTCTGATCAGCAAAGATGTGGTAAAGCTCATAATCATAGCCAATATTATCGCCCTGCCTATCGCATATTATGTCTTCCATCGTTGGCTGGAGAGCTTTGCCTACCGCACCCAGATCAGCGCTTTGACATTTTTAGTATCGGCTGTGCTGGTATTTTTTATCGGTTACTCTACAACGGCCTATCAATCGATCAAAGCCGCACTTCTTAATCCCGTGGACGCCATCAGAGCAGAGTGACTGGGTTGAAGAATTTGCCGTAAATTCTGGTTCCCCGTTGTGTAAATTCGCATTTTTTTTGTCTACTGAGGAAAAAAGTAGTCAAAATTTGGTCAAAAGGGCAAAATAAAAAAGACATAACTTATTGATAATAATATATTTACGAGAAGCCGACCCTCTGACTACGAATCAGTAGGTTGGGTGTTCGAAGCTTCTCTGGGGCGTATCAGGTTTGCTCCATAAGATAATATAAATAAGCTAGATCAGAGTGCTGGAGTGTTGATATTCTCTTTTGTTCGAATTTGGACATTCCTGGCTCGAGAACGGACATATTGAGTTGAATAAGTTTTGAGGGGCCTCAAGAATTCATTTTGGCATATTTATTGCTTTAATAAAAAAGAGTACAGAACAATATAAGGAGAAAGAACAATAGCTTATTTTAATCCATATGAGGTGACAAATGAAACATACCATCTTGAAAAAGGGTTTCCTTTGGTTCTTTTTTTTGGTTTCCTGTTTCCCCCTCCTGGGGCAGGATAAGGATTCCCTGACACTTCCACGTGAAGTCCGTCTCAACGAGCGCCAGCCTCCGGATCTTGTCCTTAAGACGATCGGCATCAAGCCGGGCATGATCATCGGTGAAGTTGGGGCAGGGCGCGGCCGCTACACCGTGCAGATCGCCTCTCGAATCGGCCCTTCTGGTATGATCTACGCGAATGACATCGAAGAAGATTATCTTCGGTCTATAGAAAAGCGCTGTATAGACCATGGTCTGACGAATGTAAAAACAGTGCTGGGCGGCCTGACAGATCCAAAACTACCTCCTGCCGCTCTGGACATAGTCATAATGGTCAACGTTGTTCACTGTTTGGCTGAACCAGTTACACTTTTTCGAAACATTAAGAAATCGCTTAAACCGGATGGGGTGATCGCTATCGTTGAGGGAAGTTTGGAAAAATATCCGGACGCTGCCGGAGAATGGTGGCCCAGAAGTAAGCTGTTGAAGATTTATAAAGATGCGGGTTATGATCTGGTCAGAGAAGAAACATTCTTACCGAAAGATAATATCTATTTTCTGAAATAAAACATGCACGTGCGCAGATCCATTAAACTGCTATTAGTCATCGCATTTTTGATCTCGGGATGCGGACCTCAATAAGCCTTTAATGAGTATTCATGCCCTACCGGGGTTTGAAGAGTCATCCCTCAAAACAAAAAAAGGGCTTGACAAAGAGAAACAGAGTGCGTATTTTATAAAAGGTGAACAAAATGGTAAACAAAATACGGAAAAAGCTCACGGAAAAACAAGAGAAGGTCTTGAAGGCCATCGAAGATTTTGTTCTTGCGCAGGGTTATTCTCCCACGATACGCCAGTTGGGAGAGCTGTTGAGCATCGCCAATCCCTCAGCCGTTTTCAAGCACATCCTGAGC
>CAZXJE010000265.1:0-4752 GCA_964640835.1 uncultured Eubacteriales bacterium | reverse complement strand
AAGCCCCAAACGCCTTTGGACAGACTCCTTGCCTCAAATCACCTAGATAAACAAAAGCGTGAGGAACTTAGAAGCTTTAGAGAAAGGATGGATCCTTTTTCCCTCTCTGAAAAGGTTAATCAAAAACTCCAGCAGATATGGGAAATGGCCCATTATCGTTACAATCCTCCTAAGGGAGAGGGAAAGGCCAATTCTCAACCAGAGAAACTCTCTGTGGCTGAGAAAGAAACCCTGGAAGATATCGCTCAAGTTTTTGGAATAACCGTTTATGTTAGAACTCATAAAGGAGGAAAGCTCATTGCTTTAGGCAATGGTTAGATTTTAAATGACAAGATGATGAACACCATGGTTAGATTCTTAAATGACTTGACAGGGAAGAACTCTTTTATGAGATGTTTTCATTGACAAAATTCTTGTTTTGAGGGAAAATAATAATCTGATTAAGGAAAGAAGTTAGCTGTAAGAGAATCTATTATCACTTAGGAAATTAATCCCACCTCAAGTTCTAATAATCGTTCTCATTTGTCCAACCATCTGATTTTTTTCCTTTAATTTTAAGTCAAGATGAAAACAGAATTTCATCAGGATTTTTAAAAATTTTTTGTTTAGGATGACGGTTCATTTGAAGGATTGACTTAATTCCTCAATATTGACCTGAAAGTAATCATCGTAACAGAGAAAAGATAGGAGAAAAGGAGAGAAGAATGCAAGGAAGTAAACTCTATGTCGGAAATTTTAGCTATTCGGTAACTAAGGAAAATTTGGAAGAATTATTCTCGGATTATAAAATCAGAGATATCAGAATTATCGAGGGCAAAGGTTTTGGATTTGTAGAACTGTCGAGCCCATCTGAAGCTGAGAATGCAAAACAGGCACTCAATGGCAAAGATTACACTGGCCGTACGTTGAGAGTTGACGAGGCTCGCCCGCGCGGAGATCGCTCTTCCGATAACAGAAGAGGTGGCGGATATAATCGATTCTAAATGGAAATGCCCGTGACTGTTCTCTATGGGAGACATGAACAACCAACTTAGATAAGCGACATTACCCTTAGTTGATTGAATAGGCCACTTGCTGGAGAGGAGCATTCTATCGTCCGGGCCTATCAGGGGGATAAACATGGATGATAAAACCACTGCATTGCCGAATCAAAAAACACAAAAAAGTTATATCTCAAACGAACATTTGGATCAAACCGATGATCCTGTGAAACTCTATTTCAAGGATATGGGAAGCATTCCGCTTCTAACCCGGAAAGAAGAGCTTCAGGCAGCGATGAACATCGAAAGCGGCAGAAGGATCATTAGCAGGCAGCTATTGAAGATCCCCTCTTTTCATGAGCGAATAATTTCTTTGGAAGGGGAGCTACGATCGAATCCACAAATTATACGCAAGATATTTGACTTGGACAAAGTGGAAAGCTCAGAAATAGCGCTCGAGAAAAAAATTTCCGATATTTCTGTGGAGTTAGAGAAACTCCGAGTGTTGATCTCTCAATTGGCGCATGTCCCGAAATTGAAAAAAAATGTTTTCTCTCGCGGGCGTGTTTTGATTGAAATAAGCCGGATCATTCAAAAGTTGAATTTTAGCCAAGCATTCAGAGATAAAGTCATTGAGGAATTTGAAGAAAAGCTTAAATCCATCGCCGCTCTTGAAAAAACCAGAGATAATATAAAGAGTTCCCTTTCTCGAGTGTCGGTTAAGTCACACAGGAATGAACTTGAACACAGAATTTTTGAGAGCGACAAACTTCTGAAATCCTTGAGGAAAGAGGTCGGACTGAACCCCCGAGAATTGCAAAAAGCTCTTTCTGAGATCTCCTCAGGGAAAAAAATTGTTGAGGAAGGAAAGAAGACGCTTATCAATGCAAACTTAAGATTGGTTGTCTCCATTGCCAAGAAATACAGTAATTTTGGCCTGCCATTCTTAGATTTAATTCAGGAAGGAAATATCGGCCTCATGACTGCAGTGAATAAGTTTGACTACCGGAGAGGCTTTAAATTTTCGACTTATGCCCATTGGTGGGTGAAACAAGGGATAACCCGGGCGATCGACGATCAGTCGAGGACAATTCGAGTGCCTGTGCACATAAGCGATACCATCCACAAAACAATTAAGCTCTCGAGAGACTTTGTTCAAAATATAGGCAGGGAACCAACGTGTGAAGAACTTGCCAAAAAAATGAATATGTCAGTCTCCAAAATGAGAAAAATATTGCAAATATCTCAAACACCTTTCTCTTTCGAAATGCCTATTGGGGAAGATGACAGCTCTCTGGGTGATTTCATCGAAGATAAAATTAGCCTGTCACCACCGGACGCCGTTGTTAAAATTAAATTGAGAGAACAAATTGAGAAGGCTTTGGAAAATCACACGGAACGAGAATCTAAAATAATTATGATGAGATTTGGACTAGGGGACGGAAATGAATATACCTTGGAAGAGGTCGGGCAAAAATTCAAGGTAACACGAGAGAGGATTCGACAGATCGAAGAAAAAGCCCTCAGGAAATTAAGACAATCTCAACATTCTCAAACTCTAAGATCATTTGTCATCGATTTTTGAGAAGCGTTGACTCCGGATTAGCTCTTCAGTGTGGGCCTCCTGGTTTTCCAATTTGCGCTTGAATATTTCAAAAAAATCCTTCCTTGACAATCAGCTACAATTGTGAAGAATGCGGAAGGATTCTCTATTCCGAGGAGCGTTTTGACTGACCTTACCTCATAATTTCAAATTGTCGTTGTGAATAACCCTTAAGCTTTTTCTAATCGGCCATCCCCTCTCCAGGCGAAAGGGGATGAGGAAAAATCATCGTTTGAATCATCCATAAAGGCGATTGTGAAGCGTCACAAAACTTTTTAAAGTGATGCATGAATAGGCAGAGTTATGGATAATAAATTCCGCACAATGGTTGAACGTTCCATCCAGGGCATAGTGATCATTCAAGATTTTCGCGTCGTATATTCTAACCAGGCTTTTGCGAAAATAAGTGGTTTTTCAAAAAAGGAACTGCTTTCTTTAACGCCATCACAGGTGGAAAAAGTGATCCACCCCGATCACCGAGCTCTTGTCTGGGGAAGAATGAGCACTCGCCTCCTAGGCAAAAAGGCAGTTCCGCGGTATGAGTTTAAGGGCATTAGAAAAGATGGATCTGTCAGGTGGCTGGAGATGGTCGCCAATCGTATCGAGCATGAAGAAAAACACGCCATTTTGGGAGCCATTATCGATATCACCGAACGCAAAAAAGCAGAAGAAGCATTACAGAAAAGCCAAGCGAACCTTTTGGCTTTGATTGAAAATTCGCAGGCTTCCATTTGGTCCGTAGACAGACATTTTCGAATTCTCACCATCAATTCCCAATTCAAAGAAATGTTCGCTTTTGCCTATGGCGTAGATCTAAAAGTGGGAATGAAGATCACAGATTGTGTTTCCCCTAAGATGAAAAGAACTTGGGTCACTCGCTACAATCGTGCTTTTAGAGGCGAGAGTTTTGTCATAGAAGAAGATTTTTTAATTTATGGTAAAACGATCAATGCAGAGATCTCATTTAATTCTATCCGGAACAATGGAGAAATCACTGGAGTCTCCGTATTTTCCCGAGAGATAACCGAGCAGAAGCAGGCAAAGGAGGCCCTTCGGGAGAGTGAGGAGAAATACAGGGCGATTTTTGAGTCGTTCCATGATGTGTACTACAGGACAGACAGGAAAGGCCTTGTGACAATCATCAGTCCATCTGTACGGACACATGCCGGTTGGGACCCTGAGGATATTATCGGGCATCCGGTGACAGATTTTTATAGGGATCCATCCAAACGGGAAACTTTTAGAGAAAAGCTCAAAGAATCAGGTGTTATCAATGACTATGAATTGAAGCTTCTTTCCAAAGATGGAAGAGTGATCGATGTGTCTGTGAGCTCGAAGATCATTTTTAACAAAGATGGGAAACCCACAGGAGTTGAAGGCGTGCTGCGAGATATCACAGACCGGAAACACGCCGAGGAACAGGTCAAATCATCCCTCAAAGAAAAAGAAGTCCTTCTCCAGGAAATTCACCATAGAGTAAAAAATAACATGCAGATCATTTCCTCTCTACTTAATCTTCAATCCCACCATATCGAAGACGATAAAGTCAAAGATATGTTCAAAATGAGCCGGGATCGGATCAAGTCAATGGCCCTCATCCATGAAAAACTTTATCAATCAAAGGACCTTACAAAGATCAATTTTGCTCAATACATTCAGAGCCTGGCCGTCCATCTGCTAAACACGTACAATGTCAGTATGGAAAGGATAAAACTTAACGCTAAAGTCACTGATGTGTTTTTGGATATCAACAAGGCCATTCCATGCGGTCTTATCATCAATGAGCTTGTGTCCAACTCTTTAAAACATGCGTTCCCCCAAGACAAGAAGGGAAACATCCGCATCCAACTCAATAGGGGAAATAATGGTTATGTTCGTCTTGTGGTGAGTGATGACGGAATAGGATTCTCTGAGAACGTGGACTTCCAACATCCTGATTCATTGGGGCTTCAATTGGTGAATGACCTTGTCGATCAATTGGGGGGAACTCTCGAGCTCGACTCGAGCAAAGGTATTTCTTACCAAATCTCTTTTTCAACTTAGCCTGAATTATTCATAAAAGCTTCTGACAAATATATATCTCAAAATCCTTACAATATTATATTGTCAGAATCTTTTACCCTACGGGCGCCGACCCAACCTACCCGCCGATCTCACTACAAAGCCTTC
>CAZXJE010000264.1:0-4848 GCA_964640835.1 uncultured Eubacteriales bacterium | reverse complement strand
TTGACATCGACACTCAAGTTTCCATCGGAATAGGTCTCATCCAATCCTGCCTTAATGAAAAAATCGCGGATGTGGATTTGCGGAGTGGAATAGAGATAAACATCGCGCTCGATACCGCTGACCTTCCAGTAATCCTGGTCTTCAAGGTAAGCCCCATCACTCCATCTGTAGACTTCAACAGCCAGCGTATTCTTGTCTTTTCGAATATACTCTGTGATGTTAAATTCTGCAGGTGTTTTACTTCCCTGGCTGTAGCCCACTTTTTTCCCGTTCACCCAAACATACATCGCAGATTTGACTCCACCAAAATGGAGAAATACTTGACGATCAGTCCATGAATCCGGAATGTTAAAAGATCTCCTGTATGACCCCACCGGATTATATTCGTGAGGAATATACGGAGGGTCTGCGGGAAAAGGATAGTCCGTATCTGTATAGATGGGCACACCATATCCTTGAAGCTCCCAATTTCCAGGCACATTGATGTCCGCCCAATGGTTAACCACGTATTCTTCTTTAAAAAAGCCTTCAGGCCGCTCTGAGGGCTTCCTGACCCAATTGAATTTCCATACACCGTTCAGAGATTTATAAAAAGGTGATTCTTTGGGATGGTTTTCCAGTGCGGATTCCACATCCGCATATGAAATATAGGTGCAATGGGGGGCTTCGCGGTTCCGACCGAAAACAGATTGATCTTCCCAATCATACTCGGACATGGACGGATGATCTCCGAATGCTATTCCACCTATAATACCTAAAACAAAAAAAAGTTTAACATGAACGATTTTCCAATATCGAAAAGCCAAAAATCTCCTTTTCTTATTCATGTTTTATCCCTCCATTTTCCTTAAAGCTAAAATATGCGGGTGTCTCACTCGCAATAGAGACCAAGTTTTTTATGAATATCTGAGTCGGTTTATGCAAGTTTGCGATGGCGGATGCGGTCAACGGCCACGGCAATGACAATCACTCCCCCAGTCACGATCTGGGTGACCCATGTCGGCCATCCCATCAGTTGACATCCGGTTCGGATCACTGTCATGATGACAGCTCCGATCAAACTGCCAAAAACAGAACCTTCACCACCCGATAAGCTGCCTCCTCCTATGACAACAGCTGCAATAATCTCTAATTCCAAACCCATGGCACCTGTGGGATCGCCTTGCTCCTGGTAGGACATGAGCATGAGACCCGCTAATCCAGCAAATGCACCGGCTGTTGCATACACAAAGATCTTCACTCTGTCCACTGCCACACCGCAGAGCCTCGCTGTCTGTTCATTCGATCCAACTGCATAGATGTGCCTCCCCAGGCGACTGTATTTGAGGAGTCCGGCAATCAAAAGAGCAAGGCCGATCATCAGCCACCCACCTGGTGGAATAAGCTGCCACTTTCGTGCCGAAGGAAGTGAGGCCAAAAGTTCGCTCAACCAAGTGGAGCCCACATCGATGGGCATGCTGCTTGAGAGACCCTTGGCAAAACCGCGCACAATCAACAGAGTTCCCAGAGTGACGATAAATGGAACGAGTTTGAGTTTTGTGATCAACAATCCATTGACCATTCCCCATAAAAGACCGGCAAATATTCCCCCGAACACTGCAAGGAATGGACTCAGGCCGAGGGACTGCATCAGCAGGGCAACAACTACAGAACAAAAGGCGATGATCGATCCGGCTGAAAGATCGATCCCTCCTGTGATAATCACTAGAGTCATTCCGATCGCAGCTACACCTACGATGACGGACTGTTGAATGATAGTCTCGAGCGCTGTAAACGTCATGATCCGCGAATTGAGAACCGCAAAAAAAGCATAGACAAGGATCAAAGCGAGAAAAGGACCGAACTTATTCAGAAGTCTGAGCGTTTTGGATGTGTCCAGTTCCTTTTTTTGCATCATCATTTATTAATAGTGCAGGTTAAGTGATTCCTCTTGTCCAGTAGCTTCCCGCATGAGGATTTCCTCGTTCAGCTCGTTCACAGGTCTCGCTGGACTCAACCGGCCTCGACACATCACCGCAATCCTGTCACACACGCCTAGCAGCTCGGGAAAGTAGCTACTCGTCATCAGTACGGCTTTAGCCTGTTTACCGGAATTTGCTGTGGTGGACGTTAAGGAATCAATGATCTGATAGATCTTTGCCTTTGCAGCAACATCTATGCCTCTAGTAGGCTCATCGAGCAAGAGCACGTCCACATCCCGCTCTAGCAATCTGGCAAGAGCGATCTTCTGTTGATTACCTCCGGAGATATCTCCCACTCTCTGTTTTGGTCCCTGACACCGGATATCCAGTCGCTCGATCCATTTTTGGGCTGCTGTATGCTGGTACTTGGGCCGAATCAATCCCCACCGGCCGAATTGATCCAGATTGGTCATAGTGACGTTGTCCGCAAGGTCCATCTGGAGGGTCAATCCTTCGTCTTTACGGTTTTCACTGAGGAAGCCCACTCCTTGAAGCCATCTTTTTACAGGTGAGGACGGTCCGATGTAGATACCGATTTTGATCTCACCTCTGCGTACAGGATCTAATCCGAATATGGCACGGAGAAGTTCAGTTCTTCCCGCACCCACCAGTCCGGCGATCCCTAAAACTTCGCCCTGATGAAGCAATAGGCTAGAGGATTCGGGTTTAACGATACCGGCCAATCCTTTAATTTCAAGGACAGGTTTTCCCCTCTTACGCGATGAGTGGGGATACATCTCATTGACCTCTCGACCCACCATCAATCGTACGATCTCCTCCAGGCTTACTGCTCGCACATCTCTTATCCCCATGACTTCTCCATCCCGTAACACTGTAATGCGGTCAGCAACATTCTGGACTTCCTCTAAAAAATGGGAGATGTATACAATGGCCAATCCCTGGTTTTTGAGTTCTTTGATGACCTCAAAAAGATTCTCTGTATCATACTGATCGAGACTGCTTGTTGGTTCGTCGAAGACCAAAACTTGACACCCCATGGTGAGTGAGCGTGCGATCTCAACGATCTGCCGCTTGCTGATGGAGAGTTCTGAAACGGATGTTTCAGGGTTGATCTCTGGATGTCCTAATCGCTCCAGCGCACCTTGAGCTATTTTCCGTACTTTTTTCCGGTGGATGAACCCGAATGTTGTTGGCTCTAGCCCGAGCAAAATATTCTCCTCGACTGTAAGATGAGGAGCAAGCGTCAGTTCCTGATAGATCATGCCCACTCCTCGTTGCCTCGCTTCAAGGGGATCGTGCGGTTGATAGGAGTGCTTGTCAAGCAACATGGCACCGTCATCCGGAGGATACACCCCGGATAGAATTTTCATCAGGGTACTCTTCCCCGCTCCATTCTCCCCTACAAGGGCGTGAACCTCGCCGGATAAGACTTGAAAATCCACTCCGTTGAGCGCAACAGTGGCACCAAAGCGCTTATGAATGTTGCGCATATTGAGGAAAGTTTGGACCATGATTCCTGATTTTATTTCTGGCTGAGCCAATATTCAAGATCGGGATCTATCAACTCTTGGATCTCTGGATTCTCTAAATCCTGCCGCATAACGAATGTCACCCCAGTATCGATTCGTTTTTCCACTGGCTTGCCTTGAAGAAGGTCGAGCATGATCTTAACACCCAGAAATCCCATTTTGAAGGGATTCTGAACAACTAGCCCATGGATCTCTCCCTGTTCAAGCCCTTTCACCAGTGGATCATCAGAGTCAAACCCGATAAAAATGACCTCCCCGGTTTGCCTTTGTCTTCGCAGAGCCTGGAGCATCCCGTATGTGGACGATGCATTCGGACAGAAAAGCCCGTCGATCGTTAAAATTCCCTGCTCATCTTTGAACCGGAGAAGCAGGTTTTCACTGGCCTGCTGTGCTTGGGCCCTGGTCGCTCCAGCATACTGTTCGTCACTGACAAGTGTGATCCCTGGAAATTCCTTCAGAGATTCAAGGAATCCTTCTTCGCGATTGGTGGTGCTGGCTGAACCCTCCATATACCTGAGGAGAACAACCCGGCCCTTGCCTTCGAGGGATTTTCCCATTTCTCGGCCGGCTATGCGCCCTCCCTCTCTGTTGTCCGTTGCGATGAAACTTGTGTAGACATCCTCAGAATCTTGAAGACCCGAGTCAATAATGATCACTGGGATGTCCCTCCTGACGGCATCTCTCACAGGCCGTCGCAGAGCCATTGCATCCAATGGGGCCAATACGATCCCGGAGACACCGTTTAAAACCTGATTATCGACTGCGGCAATCTGCTGTTGTCTGTCGTCTTCCTTTTCCGGGCCCACCCAATTGATGTTTACTCCCAGTTCGACTGAAGCTTTTATTGCACCTGCGTGCACAGATTCCCAAAAAATATGAGTCGTTCCTTTCGGAATAACTGCGATCGTGATCTCTGGGTTTTTGGTCTCACTCTTGTTGCACGCAAAAAAAGTAACACTCAAGACGAATGATATGAGGGCCAGCATTAAGGCTCTAACACTCTGCATATTTCCTCTTTTCATCATAAATACCCTGGAGTGCAAGAGCTATTCTGCACGCTGTGTGAAGTATATAATGAATAATTCGAAATAACAATGTCCTATCACCTGTTTCGTGATACATCTCTACTGCCACGGCAGGGATCTACCGGTAGCATCATCCGCCATCTCAAGCTCACCTTTGAAGTTGCACGGCCACCTCCGCTTCATAATGTCCACCAGGAACTCTTGATAGCAGCCGAGGAACAGGAGGAATATTTCTGAGAGCCTCTGTTGCTGCTTTTTGCTGATTCAAGGGTGAAGTCTATTTTAAAGCTGACTTTTTTGCCTTTTTTGTCGTTTCTTTTCTTTGTTTTATCCTTGATCTCATCTTTTTTCCTGTGATAAGCTCATTCCAGG
>CAZXJE010000263.1:0-4854 GCA_964640835.1 uncultured Eubacteriales bacterium | reverse complement strand
CAGGCTACTTTTTATAGAGGTAATTAAAAAAGCAGCCTGTCCCCTTTTTCCTCTTTATGCTTTCTACGCTTCTACTATATCTTTTACAGCATCCCAATGGATAATCTTTTTCTTCTCGATCGATAAATTGATCAAGTGGGCACATGATGCGGCGTGGTGTCCGACAGTTGCATCTTCTTTTGTTGGCGTTCCATCTTTTACGGCATCGAAGAATTCAGCCATATGAAGGGTGGTGTCGTCCACCCCCTCTGAGCGATAGGTTTCAGCGTCTGGGATCACTTTGGGAGTTCTGGTCCAGGGCATTTCCTCCTTACGGATTTTCGGATCTTCATAGTAGGCATCCTCAAGCATTGAAGGCCAACTGTTCACGATCCATCCATTATCCTCGTTGACGATCTCGGGCGTAAAAGAGAGCCTTCCATCGGTCAATTCAAGAGATCCTTCTGTCCCCATGAATTGAATTCCGCTTCCCCCTAACTTCTGATTATTAAAAGTGGAGCTGATGCTGACCATAAATCCTTCTGGATACTCAAGAGATGCATTAAGTGTATCCGGAACATCACGGCTTTCCTTCCAACGGTACAATCCCCCCATGGCCATGACGCTTGTGCACATCTTCGCATTCATGATGTAGTGGATGGTGTTACAGAGATGGACAAAAAGGTCGGTTGCAATTCCTCCGGAATAATCCTTGTAACAACGCCATCGAAAGAAACGCTCCAAGCTAAAATCATGCTTGGGTGCGGAGCCGAGAAACATCTCCCAGTTCACAGTTTTGGGTGATGCATCGGGGGGAATAGGATAGATCCATGCTCCGCTCGCCGTGTTGCGATTGTAGTAGGCACGGACCATGGTGACCTGGCCCAATCGCCCAGAAGAGACGATCTCTTTCGCCTTTTGGGACAAGACCGAACTAGCCCCCTGGCTTCCGACCTGAAAAGCCACTTTATTTCTTTTAGCTGCATTTATGATCTCAACTCCCTCTTCCACCTTGTAAGTCATTGGCTTCTCAATATAGATATGCTTTCCGGCATTTAAAGCTTCGATGATCTGTTGTTTGTGCAGATGATCTGGCGTCGATATGACGACAGCATCGATACTTTGATCCGAGATGATCTCTTTGTAATTCTTATACTCTTTTGCTCGGCCTTCGGTTCTTTCAATGGCTCTTTCCACTCTGCCTTTGTAGCCATCACACACAGCGATGATCTCTGTGCCCTCTATTCGCTTGATGCTCTCCATGAGGTCATGAGCCCGTGCACCAACAGCAATCATCCCCACATTCATGGCATCATTGCGACTTACTTTTTTCTTTTTGGAATTCGCCCTGTCCGCTGCCACAGCAGAACCCTTCATCCCCAAACCGAGAGCTGTCGCTCCCAATGAGCTCATAATAATAAACTCGCGTCGATTCAGTTTTTTTTCAAAACTCATGATTCCCCTCCTCTCTTTCTTATCATATGATAACTTCTTCCAATCCTACTATTTCTTGCGTATAAAAATCTAGAATTTGTTTAACATTTGAAAATTATTTTGATTCCACGTGAAAAAAAATGACTAGATAAAAAATTGGAGACAATTCTGCTTAGAATGGCATTTTGGGGGGTAAAATAAGCTTCCTAAGGCTATTTCTTAAGGCAAAATATAGGTTATTTATATTATTTTCATTAAGTTAGCGTGGCCCGTCCCTAAAAAACCCTCTCATATACCAGAGATGAATTTTAGCAGATAGGATGCATTTGTGAAAGGTTGACTGGAAAACGAGTACCTACTATTATGAGTTGTTACAAATTCAATTAAGAGGAACTCATTGGGTCATGCGCAATTGGAAGGAACGACTCCTTAAAAGTCTCACAGTCGAATCCGTACAAAGTGAACCTGAACGATTCGACAGGATCCAGGTTGCCACTTGTGTTATCTTACTCGAGGTGGCCAAGTTCGATTTTGATTTCAGCTCTATCGAAAAAGAAACAACCAAGGCGATATTAAAACACGAGTTTTCCATCCCCGAAGATGCGATCGAGGACTTGATGAAGAAATCCGAGGAAAAAAGAGAAGACAGTGTTGACCTCTGGGAGTATACCAACGTGATCAATCAGACCTTTTCCAGAGAGGAGAAAATAAAGATCATCGAAGCAGCCTGGAAGATCATATATGCCGACGAAAAACTCGACAAGTATGAAGACCATTACGTTCATGTTTTAGCCGATCTCCTGCGGCTGCGGCACGATGAGCTGATAGATGCCAAGCTCAAAGTCCTTCACGGCAACCGGAATGAAAAGGATGAAGATCAAGATGATGATGAGAAGTAAATTGTCCCCTACGAGTTCTCAGGTTTTGCCTAGTGCTTTGAGGACTTTTTCCGGAGAGATTGGCGTGGTGTAAAAGCGAACTCCGATTGCATAATAGACAGCATTTGCGATCGCAGCCGCCGTGGGGATGACCGGTACTTCACCACACCCTCTAGGTTTTCCGGGTCTTTCATTGTCGAGGAACTGAATCTTAATCTCAGGAGTATCGGAAAAGCGTGGAACACCGTAATCCGTCAGATACTCTGTGTATACACTGTGTCCGTCGAGCTTCACTTCTTCGCGGAGGATCCAACCCAAGCCCCAAATGATCCCTCCTCGAATGGTAGTCGTCGCTGTGCGATGGTTGATGATCGTACCGATATCGAAGGCCGCACAGATCTCCTTGACATGAACCTTTCCTGTCTTGCGGTCGACTTTCACATGGGCAGCAGCGACACCCATTTGCCTGGCTCCATGATTGCAGAGACCGATGCCGATCCCCTCATCTGGCCCGAGCCCGCTCCTCGGGTACCGGATCATATTCGCACACGCATCTATCAGAGGAACAAAAGACTCCAGCACCACATTGTTGCGACGGAACTCAAAGGGATCATGTCCAATGGCCCCAGCCACCATATCCATATGACTCTCTTGAGCAAAGCCGATCTGGACATAACTGGTACCCCGGCTGTTGGCTTGATTGACCGGCATCTCCGTCCTGAAGTGTTTGATAAGAATGTGAGGAGCGGCATAAGTCTCCCGCGTTCCTTCACCCAGGTCTTGATAAATATCGAGCTTTCTTGCCTGCAGCCTTCCATCAGTTCCCACTCCTGATGAAAAATCGAAGACACAAGCCATCTTGAACAACCCTCTTTTCTGAAATTGATTCTTCCGGCTGTAGATGACTTTAACGGGCGCTCCGACTCTCCTAGATAAATCCGCCGCTTCCTGACTGACTGGTGGGGCAACCTTCCCACCGAAGGCACCTCCCACAGGAGAATGAATAAAATGAACCGCTGACTCCGGAAGATTAAGGTTTAGTGAGGCAAGCTCTCTCACTCTATGCGGATACTGAGACCCGGACCATATGGTGACTTCATTCCCCCCGGGTTCCATCTTTGCCAGAGCAGTGTAAGTCTCGATCGGTGCCCAGGCAGTGTAATGAGTTCGATATGTTTCGGTGAGAGTCTTATAACTCGATGACAGCCCCGCATTGACATCACCTTTTTGTTCTTTGGTCTCTTGAAAGACTGCTCCTTCGCGGATCTCTTGCTCTACACGCAGCTCTTTGGGGCGTGTGGGCTTTTCGCATACGGATTTGACTCGAGAGAGGGCTTTAACAACATCGTTGTAACGCTCGGCGACAGCCACAACTTTACTGCCAATCCTTTCCACTCTCGAAACTCCAGATGTTGCCTGTGCTTCTGATAGATCCACTGATTTCAGATGTGTAAGTTTCCTGTGATAGGGAGGAATATGCCAGTCTGCATAGAGTGTTCCAGGGAGCTTAAGGTCACTGGCATATTTGAGGGTGCCTGTGACGATCGATTCTGAATTGACATTATCGAGACCGAGGTCTTTATATTCTAGCGTGACTCGATCAAAAGACGAGGCCTGCGGATCCAATGTCATGTATACTATCTCGCCTCTACCGGTCTTAACCAGCTTTATAACTTGTTCGGGGTCTCTCTTCGAGCGTACGACTCCACCTTGGTATATCAGATCCTTAACCTCAAGTTTATGTGTTTTCGCCGCTCTCCGGATGATGTCCTTACGGAGCTGAAAACAGGCCTTCCAAATCCCCCAAGCGACCTGCTCGGTCGCCGAGCTCCCAACAGTGGGTCCATGGTCAGGGCAGACGTCCGTATTTCCCAAAATGATGGTCAATCGATTACTCGGAATATCAAGTCCTTGGGTTACAATAGCAGTGAGTACCGTTTCGAATCCTTGGCCCAATTCTGTCCGGCCTGCCACTACCGTCACACTCCCATCTTCATGGAAGGCAAAACAGTCAAGATAATTTGTGTCCAACGCATAATACCGGCATTCAATGTCTTCGTTGTCTGCAGGCCAGGGCTCAGAGTCAATTTTCTGCATTCCTGAACCGGGGACATAAGACACAACATACAGGAGACAAGTACTCCCTAAGGACTTGAGGAATTGGCGGCGTGTGACTTCCATGGGTTTTATTTCACTATGATAGTGTTGGTTTTGATCCGTTAGTGAATGCCAAAATGGCCTCGATGACATTGAGGTACGAGCCGCAACGGCAGAGATTGTTGTCCATGGCTTCGATGATCTCCTCCCTTGTAGGATTCGGATTAAGTGCCAACAGGGCTGTTGCTGTAATGATCATTCCCGGAGTACAAAAACCACAGCCAAAGGCTGTGTGTTCGACAAAGGCCTTCTGAAGGGGAGAAAGGTTCTCTCTTGTTCCCAGTCCTTCTATCGTGACGATCTTTTGCCCGAAGGATACATTCTGGACCTGAACCCGACAGGAACGTCGAGCTATGCCATCGATGAGCACAGAACAGGCCCCGCACTCCCCCACTCCGCAACCGAA
>CAZXJE010000262.1:0-4857 GCA_964640835.1 uncultured Eubacteriales bacterium | reverse complement strand
CCTGCCTGAAGCCATGCGGAAGAACAATGTCGACATGTGGATCCATGTGATGAGAGTAGCGATTCGTGATCCTTTTGGTGCAGAAGACCTGGGCAGTACCTCCGGAGTTTTTGTCTTCACGGACCGTGGCGGTGACAGGATCGAACGGGCGGTTCTCGGACGGCGCTGGGGAGCTACACAGCGTGAAAGGGGAGCACAGACTAAGTTGGTTGAAGAATCTGGAGCCTACGACATAATACACGACCCAGTTTTTGTGGTGGAACCTGTGTCAAGTCCGATGACAGAATATGATTATCGATTTAAGGGCCTCAGAGAATTTGTTGAAGCACGCAACCCCAAACGCATTGCCGTAAACTACAGGGATAATCTGGGAACGTGGGCGACTTCCTCCAGGACAAATGATGGCATTTCGCATATTGACTACCTCCTCTTGACTGAAGAGCTCGGCGATAAATATGCCAGTAGGCTGGTCTCGTCTGAATATGTGATTATGGATTACAATATAACTCCGGTGCCGAGCGAAATTGAACTCCTTAAGAAAATGCGTGAGGACGAACTTGAACTTGTAAAGAAAGCTTTTGCTGAAATCGAGCCGGGTGTCACCAAAACGAACGAAGTGGGTGAAACAGGAGATTATGAGGTGGATGTCGTTGTTTTTCGCCGGATGAGCACAGGACAGTCACAAAGGGGAAGGAGCAAAGGCTGGGAAAACACTGTAGTCCAGGGGGGCGACATCGTTGCAGCACCGAGCCAGGGAATGTTTGCCTATGTGCTCCGTGATGGAGAGACTGAACCGCCTCCAAAAATCAAAAAACTCTGGGCAGAATATCTCAAGATCGATAAGATTCTGGCAGAGACCATCAAGGCGGGGATTCCCTCTCGTGAGATAAAGGAAAACTACAAGCGGAGATTCGAGGAGGAGGGGGTTATTGTCAGGGATCCCCAATTGCATATGTTTCAGCCAAAGAACAATTTTCCCGTTTATTCCGCAGGTTTCGATCCCGAAAAAACACACCTTAGTATCGACTGCCATGGCAAGGGAAAAGGAGCGCGTGAGAGGAAGTTCGATATTTATTTGGGCCCCAGGATTGGTTCTTATGGTCCTGATTGGACATGGGATATACCACTCAAACCCAATCACCACTTTGTTTTAGAATATTTTTTCTATATGCCGTCGCCCGGCCCCGAAGGCAAAGACCAATATCTTTTCTGGTGGGATCATGAGCAGACGATTGCCACTGAAAGTGGGGTCGAGTATTTATCTCCACCACAAAAGGAGCTTTATCTCATAAAGTAAGATTTGCTAATCGTACAGACTCGTACCATATTAGAGATTTGACTCCTCCCAAATAAATCTATATCCCATCCTCAACAAAGTTAGGGGACGATGACCATTCAGTGCCCTAAATGCAAAGCGGAAAATCCTGTCCGAAAAAATAGTAGTGGCGGTTTGCATAAACCACAAGAATCAATCTATAATCAACCTTCCGATTTATTTTTGGAGTCACATTTTTCATAGGGAGGCATATATGTTCTATCAACCTATTCATCGCGTATGGTTTATTTTTTTCGCTCTATTTCTGGCTATTTTTTCTGCTCCTCTTTTCTCGATGGGGGCACAGCAGCATCCCAACCAGTTTCGCCAACTGGATGCGGAGCTCCCTTCACCAAATCAATATCGCAGCGCATCTGGAGCACCTGGGCCCGCCTACTGGCAGCAGCAAGTCGATTATGAGATGGCGATAAAGCTTGACGACATGACTCAGCGGCTCTATGGTACGGAGACCATCGTTTACCACAACAATTCCCCAGATCCCCTTTCCTACCTCTGGCTGCAGCTGGACCAGAATCGGCGCTCCCGGGATTCCATTTCTACAGTGACCGCGGCTGGCCGCCTGTCAGAGACCATGAGTTTTCGGGCGCTTGAGAGGTTTCAAGATGATTTTGAGGGAGGATTCAAGATCGAGCACGTCAAAGACCAAAATGGAACGGATCTTCCCTACACCATTGTCCACACCATGATGCGTGTAGACATGCCGGCTGTTCTGAAATCCGGCGAATCTTTCACATTCAGCGTCAAGTGGTGGTACAACATCAACGACCGTACCCGACAAGGAGGTCGCTCCGGATTCGAATATTATAAAAATGATGGCAATTATGTTTATGCTATCGCCCAGTTTTTTCCACGCCTGGCTGTTTACAACGAAGCACTAGGCTGGCAGCACAAACAATTCTTGGGAAGCGGGGAATTCACTCTGCCCTTCGGGGATTATAAGGTCTCCATCACCGTCCCCGCTGATCACATTGTGGGAGCAACGGGCGAGCTGAAAAATCCCTCAAAAGTGCTGACCGAAACCCAGAAGGACAGGCTGGAACTGGCGCGCCGGGGGACCGACAGTCCGGTACTCATTGTCACTCAGGAGGAGGCTGAAGCCCATGAAAAATCCCGGGCCGATTCCACAAACACCTGGGTTTTTGCTGCTGAGAACGTCAGAGATTTTGCCTTCGCCAGTTCTCGCAAGTTTATCTGGGACGCTTTCGCTCTAAAATTCGGAGAAAGGGTCGTTTTGAATATGTCATTTTTTCCCAAGGATGGGAATCCCCTGTGGGGCAAGTATTCCACCCGCGCAGTCGCCCATGCTGTTGAGGTCTATTCTCGGTTCACTTTTGACTACCCTTACCCCGTGGCCATTTCAGTATTGATAGGGAGCGGCGGGGGGATGGAATATCCCATGATGTCCTTCAACGGCGGCAAACCCGAACCCGATGGGACATATTCCGAGAGCCGGAAGTACAGTTTGATCGGTGTCATCATCCACGAAGTAGGGCATAATTTTTTTCCCATGATCGTCAATTCCGACGAGCGGCAGTGGGGCTGGATGGATGAGGGCTTGAATACTTTTGTAGAATACCTGGCCGAGCAGGAGTGGAGCCGCAAGTTCTCAGAACGGAATGGGCCCGCTTATACTGTTATCGACTACATGAAGGGGGATAAGGATCGGATCTATCCAATCATGACCGGCTCAGATATCGACCTCAACTATGGGGCCAATGCATATGATAAAACTGCGGCCGGGTTGAATATCCTACGGGAAAGCATTCTCGGAAGGGAGCTTTTTGATTTTGCATTCAAGGAGTTTGCACAGCGCTGGATGTTTAAGCATCCTATGCCGGCTGATTTTTTCCGCACCATGGAGGATGCCTCGGGAATGGATCTGGATTGGTTCTGGCGGGGTTGGTTCTTCGGTACCGACCATGTGGACATCGCCATTGAAGACGTCAAATGGTATAAAGCCAGCACCGGTGATCCCAACTTGGAAAAGGCCGCCCGCTACGACAGAGAAAACAGGGAACGGCGCCTATACATCAGCAATCTTCGCAATGCCGAGGAGATCGCTAAGACCGCTGTGGAGAAAGACAAAGCCCTGGAGGATTTCTACGACAAGTACGATCCCAAAGAGGTTTATTCCCTGGACGAAAAAGAATATCAAGAATATCTCGCCTCACTCACAGAACAGGAAAAAGCGCTGCTGAAATCAAGCCTCAATTACTACCAAATCGACCTGGTTAATGCCGGAGGCATGGTCATGCCGGTGATTTTGAAGTTTGTCTATGAGGACGGTTCGGAGGAAGTCAAACGAATCCCCGCTGAGATATGGAGGCGTACCAACGACCGGGTGTCCAAAGTGTTTATGTTGAAAAAAGAAATCCGCTCTATCACTCTGGATCCCTTCCTTGAAACTGCCGACGTGGACAAGCGCAATAACCACTGGAGGATAGACGGCGGGCCTGAGTTCTTCAAGGTCGAAAAGGACGAACGGCCTAGCTCCATGAACACCATGCAGCGTGCCAGGAAATAAGCTTCGAAATCCTATATCTTCAATAATTTGCCTGCTCTTCCTATAATTGACTCTTCTCTTGGAAATTGATATTCTTTTGCCACACCAAAATTGGGAGCAATAAGCAAATGAAATGTCCGAAATGTCAGGCTGAAATTTTAGATGATTCCCAGTTCTGCAGCAAATGCGGAACACCGATTCAATCCTCAGAAAAAATATTAATATCCCAAACCAGGACGATCTTGAAACCCATTAAGGAATTACCTCCTGGTACTACCCTTGCCGGCAAGTATAGGATCATTGAAGTTTTAGGCAGGGGGGGAATGGGTATTGTCTACAAGGCCGAGGATACCAAGCTTAAACGAAGCGTTGCCCTCAAGTTTTTACCTCCCGAATTGATCCAGGATGAGGAAGCCAGAGCACGGTTTGTTCTCGAGGCTCAAACTGCAGCAGGCCTGTCCCATCCCAATATCTGCACCATCCATGAAATCAACGAAGAGGACGGCGAATCCTTCATCGCCATGGAATACGTCGATGGAGAGACTTTAAAAGCAAGGATTAAAAAGGGCCCATTGGAACTTGATGAAGCTGTGAATATTATTCAGCAGGTGGCTGAAGGCCTCGAGGAAGCCCATAAGAAAGAAATAATCCACAGGGACATCAAGAGTGCCAACATCATGATCACAGAGAATGGCCAGGCTAAGGTCATGGATTTCGGTTTAGCCAAGGTCAAAGGCGCAACCCTGTTGACCAGAGAAGGAACGACTCTGGGAACCGTGGCTTATATGTCTCCTGAACAGGCCCGAGGTGAAGAGGTCGATCACCGCTCAGATATCTGGTCGCTTGGTGTGGTTATGTATGAGATGCTTTCCGGGCAGCTGCCCTTCCTGGGGGAAAGGGAAGCCTCTATTCTTTACTCTGTTGTGCACGAGGAATCGAAACCGATCAAAGAAATAAAACGCGATCTTCCCCCGGAACTGCAGCAAATCATACATCGCGCCTTAAAGAAAAAGCTAGA
>CAZXJE010000261.1:0-4863 GCA_964640835.1 uncultured Eubacteriales bacterium | reverse complement strand
GTTATGAGATTGTGTTAATTGGAATAAATCTCGACATTTTTTATGAATAGTTCAGGAAAGTGGAACGATGAAATTATTGGAAGGCCTGAACAAGGAACAAAAAACAGCAGTTATTCATGGTGATGGACCACTGCTGATCATAGCAGGTGCTGGTACCGGAAAGACAAAAGTCATCACTCACCGTATCGCTTATTTGATCGCATCGAAAGGCGCCAAGCCTGAAGAAATACTTGCCGTAACTTTTACTGAAAAAGCAGCCAGCGAGATGGAGGAGAGGATTGATCTGCTGGTTCCTTACGGCTACTCCTTTGTTGATATCTCCACATTTAACTCCTTCGGTGAAAAGGTTTTGAGGAACACGATCCATGAAATAGGCTACTTTTTAGATTTTAAGCTCTTAGACGAGGTGGAACAGGCCATTTTTTTTAGAGAACATCTTTTTCAGTTCCCTTTAAAGTACTACAGGCCTTTGAGCCTCCCTACAAAACATGTTCAAGAACTTTTATCGGCTATAAAGAGATTGAAACAGGAAGATATCCGGCCTGATGACTATCTGGATTATGCTAAGAAACTCGCAAAGAAAGCCAAGGATGCTGTCGAGTTGGAACAGGCCCAAAAGCATCTGGAAATGGCTCAGGTGTATAGGGAGTACCAGGCTTTATTGGTCAAAGAAGGCAAAATCGATTTTGAGGATCAAGTTGTCTTAGCGATGAAGCTATTCAAGGAACGACCCTCTGTGCTCAAAGAGTTCCAGCAGAGGTATAAATACATTCTTGTCGATGAATTCCAGGATACCAATTACATTCAGTTCGAGCTACTTAAGTTGCTCTGTCAGAAACATCAAAACTTAACCGTTGTTGGTGATGACGATCAGAGCATATTTAGGTTTCGTGGTGCCTCATTGAGCAATATCAGAGGCTTTCGGAAGATCTATCCGCATGCTAAAAAAGTTGTCCTAATAAAGAACTACCGTTCAACTCAAGATATCCTCGATTCATCTTACCGGCTGATCCAGCATAACAACCCAGACCGGCTGGAGCTTCAGGAGAAAGTGGACAAGAGATTGGAGTCGACGATCGCACACTTGGGAAAGAGTATCCACATGATTCAGCTGGATACACTCTCCCATGAAGCGGATAAAGTGGCTGAGATCATCTCGCAAAAAACTGAAAATGGCTACAACTTCAAAGATCTGGCGATTTTAGTGCGGCGCAATGCCGATGCGGATCCTTTTCTGAGAGCTTTAAACATGAAAGAAATTCCCTTCCGCTTCTCTGGAAGCCGGGGGCTATATGCGCAGGAAGAAGTGAAGATCCTCGTTTCTTTTATTCGGGCAATGACAGATTTTGAGGATAGCAAGAGCCTCTTTCACCTCTCTCTATCCGATGCTTATGGGATGGAACCTTATGATCTGACAAAGCTGTCGAACTTTGCCGCTAAAAAGCATCTTCCTTTGCATAGTGTATTCAAGATGGTCTCCGCAGGACAAAGCCCCGTTGATCCCTCTTCTTACAGTGAAGCTCAGGTTAAGAGGATCTTCAACGATTTGCTCTTTTCATCACAGCTTGCCAGTACTCAGAATGCCGGACGCGTCCTGTATTCTTTCCTTGAAAGATCAGGTTTTCTAAAAAATCTTGTTGAAAAGGGAGGCCCGACAAGCGAGATAAAAATCAAAAATATCCGAATATTCTTTGATAAAGTGAAAAATTACTCAGAGCTTAGCGAGGATGATTCCATGTTCTCCTTTGCTACGCACCTTGCCCTCCTTCAGCAGGTGGGGGATAATCCAGCTTCGGCGGAAGCCGAAATGGAGGAGGATGCTGTTAATGTTCTTACTGTGCACAAGGCCAAAGGATTGGAGTTTCCCATCGTTTTTATGGTCAGCTTGATCGGAGACAGGTTTCCCGGACGCCAGAGGCGGGAAAAGATCCCTGTTCCTGATGAGCTGCTCAATGAGGAATTGCCGGAGCGTGAGAACTATCTTCAGGAAGAAAGGCGTCTGTTCTATGTGGGCATGACCAGGGCGAAGAAAATTCTGTATTTGGTCTGGTCAAAGGACTACGGACTGAAAAGGCCAAAGAAGGTCAGCCCTTTTGTTTTGGAGGCACTCGACATCCCCAAAGCACCCGAAGAGACTTTACACACATCAGCGCTGGAAGAGATCAAAAGGTATGCCCCGAGGTTTTCAGAGAATATCCCTCAGGCCAAAGTGAAAGAAGGAATCTCTCTCACGCTCAGTTTTTTCCGGGTGGATGACTATTTGACCTGCCCGCTCAAGTACAAATACAGGCAAGTGATGCGCATCCCTGTGCTCCCACATCACAATCTTGTGTATGGGCGTGTCATGCACAACATGATCCATTTTTACCTGAGGAACAAGATGTCTGGGAAAACGATCAGTGATGAGGAGTTGATCAAAGAGTATCTCGCGCACTGGATCAATGAAGGATTTTTAAGCAGAGAGCATGAAGAGATGAGAAAGAAGGATGGAGAAAAAGCTCTCCGTCTTTTTTACCAGCGGCAGGAATCTTCGGAGATCGTTCCGCTTTACCTGGAGAAAGAATTCCGGTGGCAGCACGATCCTGTTAAATTTACCGGTCGGTGGGACAGGATTGACGTCCTCGATAAGGGGGCCGTGATCATTGATTATAAAGCGACGAGTGTCAAGGACCAGAAAGAAGCGAACAAGAGGGCCAGAGAAAGTCTGCAGATGGACTTATACGCTTTATCCTTTGCCAAGACACAGGACCTTCCCCTCTTGGAGACCCAGCTCTATTTCCTCGAGTCGGATATCATCGGTCATGCTGAAAAGGGACAAAAGGAGCAGGACAGAGCTATGGAGAAAATCAAGGTGGCAGAGGCAGGAATTAAACGGGAAGACTACCGGGCCAAACCCGACTGGCACAACTGCAACTTTTGTGACTTCAGGACGATCTGTCCGGACTCCTTCGCCTACTAACGAATGTGAGAGATGTTCCGGCTTAGCTTCTAGTGCGTAGCATAGAAAAGAGGCATGATCGCCAGGACGCGCTCCTTCTCAAGGATTTGAAGGGTTCTCATTAACTTTTCCAGATTCTTGTCTGAAAAGAGCTTTGTTTGAGCCATGGACTTGGCAAAAAAGCTTTCAAAAAGAGAGGTTTTTTTCGGCCATACAACAAGCCGGACACTTTCCTCCTCAGGGATTCCTGCTCTCTCCTTAGCGATTTTAAGGGCCTTGGATAATCCCCCTAATTCATCGATCAATCCGATTTCTTTGGCTTGTTGGCCTGTCCAGACGCGGCCTCTTCCGATGTCGTTGACCTCTTCTTTGGTCAATTGCCGGCCTTGCGCGACTTTGGTTGTGAAGTGGTCGTACGTCCAGAGGATCTCTTCTTTGAGGAGATCTCTTTCTTCCGGGTCGAGTCTCCGGAAGGTGGAAAATAAGTCTGCCCGCTTTCCGTAGGCGATTTTTTCCGAAGTCACACCCAATTTCTCATAGAGCTTGATTAAATTGAACTTCCCAAAAATGACTCCGATAGATCCTGTCAAAGTCTGTGGTTGAGCCACGATTTTGTGTGCATCCATAGAAATCCAGTAACCTCCGGACCCGGCAACATCCGACATGGAGACGATGATCGGTTTTTCCCTCTTTGTTAGTGCCACTTCTCTGCCGATGACATCTGATGCCACCGCTGATCCTCCTGGACTGTCGACGCGGAAAACGACAGCTGCGATCGTTTTATCTTTTCTGACCCTCCGCAGCAATCGGGCAGTTGTGCTGCTGCCCATAGTCTGCCCGCGCATGCTTTCTCCAGAATGGATGGTGCCGACTCCATAGATGAGGGCGATCTTTTTTCCTCTGTTCAAACCAGAAGCAGAAACTTTTGTTTTGAGATAAGAGCTGTGACCTATACGGCGGACGCTTTTCTCTCCTTCTTTGAGGATGTCTTCCAACTGGTCTTCATAGAGAAGGTTGTCTACCAATCCCAATTCCTTGGCGTTCTCACTGTGGAAGTAACCCTTGTCGAGCAGTGCTAGAACCTCTTTTTCGTCTTTTCCTCGCGCTTCAGCAACTTTTGTCACATAAGTGGTGAACAAGCTCTCATAGATGGACTCAATCATCTCTCTGTGGCTGGGAGTGAATCCCTTCTCTGTGAACATGTTGTAGGCTGTCTTGTATTCTTCAACATGCTCGATCTCGGCTTCAATACCCAATTTGTCGAGCGACCCTTTGAAAAAGGGAACGTGTCCCCCGATGCCGTTGATGATCATGGCACCCAGAGGGTGGAGGAAGATCTGGTCACAAGCGGTTGCCAGGAAGTATTCCTTGTCAAAATCGAAGGCCTCCTCGATGTACGCATATGTTTTTTTACCCGTTGTCTTAAAATCAAGGACAAGGTCTCTGATCTCGTTGACTTTGGCCCAGTCACACTGGAGCAGACCGATACGGAGGATGATGCCTTTGATGTTCTTATCTGCCTTGGCTTTCTGGAAATTCATCCAAATATCATGCATCGAGAGAGGATCTCCTCCCATAAAAAATGTCGTCATGATGTCAGGCATAGGGCGTTCTTCCACAGCACCGCTGAGGTTTATTTCCAAATATGTGTTGGGCCTAACTTTGGCCGGTTTCGCAAACTCAAAGTACATGAAAGATACGATTGTGGCTATTGTCAGAACGAAGAAGATCAAAAAGATTATCAATACGTATGTTCCTCTTTTCATCTTTGCTCCTTTTTTCCTTATCGAGTTACCTAATATATCAGAAATCCACTCTTAAATGAATTATTCATAAAAGCTGCTAACAATTTATACATAAAAAAACTGAAAAAAAATTCAATCTCTTATTGTTAGCAGCTTTTATTAATAATTCATTTCCCATCC
>CAZXJE010000260.1:0-4869 GCA_964640835.1 uncultured Eubacteriales bacterium | reverse complement strand
ATATTTTTTTAATGCATGCTTGTATCATCCCCATCGAACAGCAATGATAAAAGACTTTTTTTAGAACCTGCCTTTAATATTTCATCCATGAACGTGGGGAGTTGAAACTTTTGGGCGAAATAAGCCAAGAGATTAAGGTGGGATTGGTAATACTCTGGATTGCTAAGAATCAAACAGACAAGGTGAACAGGTTTATTATCTATAGCACTGAAATCGATGCCCTTCGAGATTCTGGCGATGGCTATGATTGTCTGGTCAAGTTCATCTATAAATAAATGGGGCAATGCTACTCCATTCCCTAATCCCGAGGAATCCTCAGCTTCACGAGACATCAACTTTTTGTGTGCTCTTTCTAAGTCAAATGAACTATATAGAATGCCAATCTTTTCTATCATATATCGTAATAGGTCACTCTTTTCAGTAAGCTCGAGTCTCATGAAAACCAGTCGATGATTCGCCAACTCTGAGAAGGCCATATGATTTATGGGAGAGGGGGGAATTTCTGTGGAAAATTCACCTCGTCCAGCTGGTATGAAATCTGATGAATGGTCTTCTCCATAGTGCATGAGTTTACGAAATCCGCTCCCACCCAGCTTCCGCATGAGGGCAATGATTTCAAAAATATCTCTGGATTCCAACCCGATGTCAAAAGTCAATTTAATAAGCTCATTCAATTCTTGATGCCCCCGTAGCAACATAATTGTGTCAGGGTTTGGTCGGTCGCTCATTTCAATCAACAAAGACACAGGGATGCCGATTGTTTCGGCAATTTTTGTAATGTGATTGTGAGTAGGTGGATTTAGTTTCCCCAATTCAACTTGAGAAAGGTATGCAGGTGACACATCTATCTTTTTTGCTAAGGTTCGAAGGCTTATGCCAGCCGTTGTCCGTAGCATCCTTAAAGTATGTCCAAACATCAATTTATACATCTTATTGTTCCAATAATGTATAGTGTTTACTTAACAATTTACGTTTTTTAGCTTTTAAATGTCAAGAAAAAAATGACAAAATATCAATTTACACCTTAAACTAGGACATTCCGAAAAATTATATGGACTCTCTTGTAACAGAAAAATATGAGGAGCTTAAAAAAGAGATTCGGGACAGGTTGCACTCTCTTAAAAAGGAACGCGACGATCTGAAAGAGGAACTGCGGATATTAGAGGACGCCAAAGACATTGATACTGACGAAGTGGTTCAAGCCTTGAGTATCTGTTTTAACCTGAAGGAGCAGTATGAGTCAATGGATGCCGATAAGCAGAGAGAACTCCTATTATTGTGCTTTAGAGAAATTACCGCTCACAGGAAAAAGAAAGGAAAAGATCGCAGGAAAAAAAGTGATTTTACAGGTGGGAGATTGGATTTTGTTTGGAATGAATCTTTTAACACAATTGACCTGATAAATTGGGAAGAGATGGCTCACATTTCACCCGGGACTCCAAAGGAAAAATCAAAACTTTCTATAGCAAAGGACAGGGAAGCATTTCCAAATCCGTGTTGATGTTTTTCCGATTGATCAGATTATATGATATCAAAAACACGCTCAGTTTCCCCAGCGAGGAAACTTCGCTCGGATCCGGGCTTCCCTCACATCTCCCTCAGGGAGATGTACCATGCCCGCCTAGAGCCCTTCACACGGTTTTCTCCACCACACAATTGGGACACTCAATAAGACAACTTGTGTTCATAAGATCTCGGATTTGGAAATGATTCCCGTAAAAATAAGGATTACCTTATAATCAGAGTGGATTGAGTGTTCATTGAATATAAATTATCGGCAGATTTTATGAATAATTCATAATAATGTTGAGATGGTGAAAAGAAGTCATTATAATAGGCTCTCTTTAAATTTGGAGATCTATCAAGATAGTGCAGTTGAAGGATATCGGAGCAAAACTGAGAGCCACTTCCTACATTTTATCTACTAATCGTATTTCCTGGCGTTTTATATAAATTATCGGTGAATAAGGAGGGAATAATCGGATGGAGAAAAGAGACTCATTAGAGAAAATCGCAAAAAGATTACGCATTCATTCACTGAAAACGACCAGCAGAGCAGGCTCGGGGCATCCGACCACCTGTCTATCTATTGCAGATATCATGGCCTGCCTCTTTTTCGATGAGATGACATACAACATCTCCGACCCTTTTGACTGGGCTAATGACGAACTGGTGCTGTCGAAGGGGCATGCAGCACCGATTCTTTGGGCTGCCTATGCAGAGGCAGGGATTTTTCCCATAAAAAGCCTGATGAACCTGAGAAAAATCACGAGCGTTCTTGAAGGGCATCCCACTCCTCGAATGAAGTGGGTGAAAGCAGCTACAGGCTCTCTCGGTCAAGGCCTTTCAGTCGGTGTTGGCCTTGCGATCGCCATGAAACTTGGAAAATCACGCCGCAGAGTTTACGTGATGATGGGGGATGGAGAGTGTGCCGAGGGATCGGTTTGGGAAGCTGCCAATCTCGCTTCGGATCTGAATCTCGATAACCTTTGCGCCATCGTTGACATCAACAGGTTGGGTCAGTCAGAGGCCACGATGTTCGGTCATGACATCAATGCATATGAGAAGCGATTCAAAGCCTTTGGCTGGGATGTGTATAAGATCGATGGGCATAGAATCGGAGATATCCTCCGGGCTTTTGAGAGGGCAAGACAATCGAAGAAGCCGGCTGTCATCCTGGCAAAGACTCTTAAAGGGAAAGGCGTCTCTTTTCTGGAAGATAAGGATGGTTGGCATGGGAAACCGCTCAAAGAAAATGATTTGATTCGGGCGCTCGAGGAGATAGGCCCTATGCCAGATATCGATACGAAGAAGTTTGTCAAAAAGCCCAATAAAGTCAAAGGCCCTCAACTGTCAAAAAAGACCAACTTCAAACGGAATCTCTATGAAAAAGCTACGGCCACAAGACGTGCATACGGCAATGCTCTCAAAAACCTGGGCAAGATCAATAATGCGGTTGTTTGTATAGATGGGGATGTGCAGAATTCCACTTATGCCGATGATTTTTTCAAAGCTTTCCCCAAGAGGTCATTCCAGGCATACATAGCTGAGCAAAACATGGTGGGTGTGGGTATTGGATTGGGAGCCAAGGGATACATCCCTTTTCTTGCAACGTTTGCAGCTTTTTTGAGCAGGGCCCACGACCAGATCAGGATGGCGGCCTATTCTTTTGCTAACCTCAAAGTGGTGGGCTCTCATGTGGGCGTGAGTATCGGCGCGGATGGTCCCTCACAGATGGGCCTTGAGGACATTGCCATTTTTCGCCCGATCCCAGGGTGTGTAGTGCTCTATCCTTCGGATGCTTATTCCGCGGAAGCCTGCGTCCAGGAAATGGCCAAACACAGTGGAATGTCCTATCTCAGAACGTCGAGACCCGGAACGCCGTTAATCTACGACAGAGATGAAAAATTTCCGATCGGTGGATCCAAGATCTTGAAAAAAAACAGCAAGGATGTCGTGACGGTTATCGGAGCGGGGATTACTCTGCATGAGGCACTTAAGGCTTATGAGGCGCTCAAGAAAGAGGGAATTTATGTTTGCGTGATCGATGCCTACTCAGTATCTCCTATAGATGGGGAAAATATCTTGCGGGCCGTTAAAAAGACGAACGGAAATGTCGTCGTCGTCGAGGACCACTTTGAGGAAGGAGGATTAGGCGATGCAGTATCCTCAGTTCTCAAGGGACACACAGAGATGGTTCACCTGGCTGTCAAGGACCTCCCAAGGTCAGGACAACCCGATGAACTCCTGGAAAAGTACGGAATAAGCGCCCTGCACATCCAGGATGCTGTCAAATCCCTCATAAATCGATAGCATAAAACGATGTAGGATTCGTTCCCCGAACGGACCGATATTGATAGCTACATCCATATGATACGAAGAATACGGATCACTCCAGAACTCTCTATTTTTCTGCTGATCCTGTTTTTTTTCTTTTTTGGCAGTCGATCAGCAATCACCAATACTTGGTTTGACCGCTCTCCTCCCGGGGATACCGGACAAGTGATTGTTGTGTATGATGGGGATACAATCAAAGTTAAATTTGAAAATGGACAAGTGCATAAAGCAAGGCTCATCGGCATCGATTCCCCCGAGATAAAGGATGAGAGAGATGAGGTGAGATTCCTGGCCTACACGGCAAAGAGATTCGCCTTTTTTCACCTTTACCATAAACGCGTAAAAATAGAATATGATTGGGAGCGTGTGGATAAATATGGTAGGTTATTGGTTTATGTGTGGACGGAAGAGGTGGGGCTCTTTAATGAATTCATCCTGAAAGAGGGATATGCCTCGGCTTTTACCAAGTTTCCCTTCAAGGAGGAGTACAAAAAACGTTTTATTGCAGCCGAAAGGCAGGCCAGGAATCTCGAAAAAGGCTTCTGGAAGAGAGAGCCTCTTCTAGCCATCGCGGCGAAAGACACACTAGGCCATGTCGGAAAGCTCTTGTCTGTGAAATATTTGTGCGTGGATGTCAGAACACGGGGGAATTTTGTGTATTTAAATTCTACGGGAGATTTCTCAGCAGTCATTCCGCGCGCACAAATCTCTTTATTTCCACAGATCAGGGACGTGGAAGAAAGAGTTCTATCTGTAAGAGGTTTTCTGGAAACCTACATGGGAAAGCCACAGATCATGGTATTTTTGCCTCTGCAGATCATTATCGATGAGTGAGATGTTTATGGAGGTTCAAGTAAGTGTAGGGTTAGCTCCCCGATCTGACCGGAAGAAAATGGGTACAGGCACCTCATTCCTTAACAGAATATCGGAGCCAGTCCCCATCCGGAGCCAGTCCCCATCCGGAGCCAGTCCCCATCCGGAGCCAGTCCCCATTTATCCCCGAATGGACCGTTCGGGGAATGAATCCTACAT
>CAZXJE010000259.1:0-4895 GCA_964640835.1 uncultured Eubacteriales bacterium | reverse complement strand
TTGTTCAGACCATTCGGGGGGTGGCCCCTGTATCTTATCGGTCCGCTCGGGGAACTGACCCTACTAAAAAAGGGGACTGGCTCCGATTTTCTGTTAGAAAAGAGGTGCCTGTACCCATTTTTGTTCAGACCATTCGGGGGGTGGCCCCTGTATCTTATCGGTCCGCTCGGGGAACGGACCCTACATCAAAATTTGTTCAGTAAACCTAATAACGTCAACTCCTTATCCTCCAACGCCGCACGGAGATCAGGATGCAGAGTTTGAGCGGCATGAGCCAGATTATCCGCTCCGTCTTCCTCCAGCTTGCAGATCGAATCAAAATTGGACCGGGGTTCCATCAATTGAAGGAATGTCCTCCATGTGGGTTTGCGGTAATAGATAAAGAGATAATTGAAATGGCTGGTGTCTTGGACCTGCCAGAAAATGTTCGGAAGGATCGAGTTGTTTCCCAGGATGCGTTCACACAGGTGGATCCAAAAGCACACTTCGTATTCGAGAAACATGATGTTTTGGCTCAGGGGAAATCGCAACCCCAGCGGGATCTGCACGAGTTTGTGCGACCGGATAGGGGATAGGATCTCCAGAAGATTTTTTCCCAGCAGGAATTTTCTCAAATCGCCGTAGCTCCCGAACAAACGGGTCATAAAACTCTCCAGTTTGGTTGTAGAAACATATTTTTCGAAATTTTCCACACTGGATTCCAGATCTTCCGTACCGATCCCCTTGATGTTTACGATCCGCTCTCGAAGCTCATCTGCCGGATAATCAAGAGAGTCTTCGCGAAAGATCTGAATGGAATTCCGGAAAAAATCCTTGAACAGCAATGGCAACCGATGAACATATTTTGTATCAAGATTCGTCTTTGTCAGTCGTTTGGAGATGATAAAGGGAAATTTTCTCTGGCTTTTGTCATAGCTGGGTTTGTAGAGCCCGATGAGCGAGAACTCAGAGTCTTCAGTATTGAACACAAAGTGGTAGGCAGGCGAATTCTTGTATATGGAATCCCAATCTTGATTGTGATGTTTGGCTGCCTGGTAAAGCCCTTCCTGTAGCCATGAGTCAAGGGCGCGCATATCCTCACCGCTGGCATTAAACCGGATAAAGTCAGCATAGGAAGGCAGCTTGCCAAAATACAGTGCCGGATAATTCAGCGCTTTGATGGAGTTATTGAACATATGTATTCAACCGCTCAGGGCAACGGAAATTGAAGAAATCTTTATAATTACTGAAAGGATTTGTTGTGCTTACAGCTCTCAGCTTGTATAAAATTCCCACTTGCTTGAATTTCTGGTCTGTATCCTGAAAGTTGATGACCCATAGGATCTTGTACTCCAGGGGAGATTCCTGCACGATCTCTTCGGCGGAATCGAGGAGCCTGAACCATCCCCAATCTCTCTCGTACCGCAGAGGGTTCACCTGGATGTCTCTGATAATGACTTGAAGGCTCGCAAACGGGATCCCTTCATAACTGGGCCAGCTGAACTCCTGCCACCGGATGCCTCCCATTCTGTATAGAAATTCCTCTCCATTGATATTCAGAATGATTCGTTCTATAGCAGGTGTGGGTTTTGAGAAGTACTTGGGTAGTTCCGGTCGAAGCCGGAATCTCACTCCCAATACATCTTGAGGGAAGAGTGCTTCGGTGATGTCTTTGGCTTGAAGGAATGCCTCTTTTGTCCTCGAGGCGAGCTCGATCCCGTATCCTTCCCATTGGGATATATTTAGAGTGTCTCTATCCACAAAAGACTCTAATTCGTCTGTGAAGAATTTCCAGAAAACACCACTCTGGGGGTTGAAGAAGCTCTCCACGTCCAGAATGGCTGCATCATTCATGCTTCCCCTGTCAAAAGGATAGTAGTTCTCGAGTTTGCTCCGAAATTCGTCATAAACTTCGGTCCTCCATCGAGCATTGAGGGTGGTTTGCGTTTCGTTCAGAAGAGCGATCCAGGTATTGACGACTGGCAGTTCTAAAAGTTTTTGCAGCGGCTCCCGCTTTGAAAGATCGAATCCACTCAGTGTGTTTCGTATGGTCTTTACGGTATCAGGGAGAGTGCCCTCTTTCTGTTGAAGGATTGCCGCAGCGGTGTCTTTGGCTCCAGAACCCGGATCATCGAGGAGTGATTTTAATTCTGCTCCCATTTCTGAGTATTTATTGAGGATAGTGCCCAGTACATTTGCAGATTCTTCGCCCTCTTTTTCGGCGGGGGCGAATGAATGGAAGGCGGAAAATTCCGATCCCAGAAACTGTCCTGGCTTTTTTACCAGAGAAGGCTGAGCTTCGCCCTCAGGAGAGATCTTTTTGGCAGCCTTTTCGAGGGAAGAACCAGCCTTTTTGGCTTCTTCCAGAGGGCCCGCACTCTCAAATTTTGTCTCTTCTGTCACATTTTTAAGCAGCGTGATAAAAGGCGATTTGGATGGATCGCCCAATTTCTCCATCACCTCAGATGCGGAGGCGATGTTTTCAAAAGTCCGGCAGCGAATGCTTTGGATAAACCTCCACCAGTTCTCGGAATATTCTTCAAAATAGATGTTCTCCAGCTCCAGGGCTAACTGCACTGGCTCGCCCAGGTCCTGAGGAACACTGACATCGCCATAGAGCCAATCAGTGATAGGCCCCTGGCTTTTTTCCTGAATAGCATTTTGGACATATTCTTTCCATGCTTGCTGGGTGAAAAATCCGGAGACTTCTTCCTCACTCGTGAGGAGATCACGGTAGTCCTCATCTTCGATATGGCTAGATAAGAGGAATTGAGAGTAGGGGGGATATTCCCCGGGCATCTCCCGGTGGATCCGGTCGTATATTCCGTAGATACTGGGGGTTTCGTACATGATATTCTGGACATAGGTGATCAAGAATTCGTTGGACTCGAAGGCTGGCATTCCTTCCTCACCTAATCGTTGGACAAAAAATTCGATCTGACGCTCGATCAGTGATTGCACCTCTTCGTCATCTTGGGTATAGGGGAAAAGCTCAAAGAGCTCTTCGATAAGAAATCCCTCCCAGTATTCATCGAGCCGGCCGATCTCAGGCCCCATCAGCAGATACGCGCGTAAATACTCTCTGATGTCCTGGTCGTCAAAATACCGTTCTCCGTTTTTATAGTCTTCGAGATTTCTTTCTATTTTTTGGTGGAGGTGAGCTCCTACAAATTCTCTTATTTTTCGATAGTAGAGCTCACGTGCGGGCTCAAGGACTGTATTCAGGCGATAGAGGCCGAGATGGATCAGAGGACGGCTGGATTGTTTGTTCTCCAATTCGACCACTTGGGCCCGGATTTGATCCATACGCTGGAAATTGGATAAAATGTCCTCGCCTGAAAACCAATCGATGTTTTCCATGTGTACGACCGACTTCTTCACATGGGAGATCTCTATCCGGCCGCGCGCATACCCTATGGAGATCCCCACGATAAATGCAGCCAATAAAATGCCCAACACGCCGATAAAAACCTTTTTAATGAGACTTTGGCTGACCGCAGCCCTCGAGGTTTTCATGGCCATGTTTTGGTCAGGGATGATCACATCGGTGAACAGTTTTTTGATAAAATAGCTCTTTTTCTCGATCTCCGGTTCGGTGATCATCTCGGCAGGCAGGCCGAATTGTTTGGAGATGGCCTGTATCATCCTGTCGATCGGTACACCTTCCTGGGTGCCGCTCGTGAAGTAAAAGCCACGGAAAATGGGTTTTTCCTTGTAAGGGCTCGGCTGGAAGAGCCTGGCGATAAAGTGTCCGACCTGGTCCTTTATGGAGGCGAATTCAATGGGGAACACATAGGCCTTACTCCTGTTTTCAGGTTTTGTGGGGCTGCTCAGGCGTTTTAGGCGCATGTGGTTCAGTTGTTGCGTCAGGAGATGGAACTCCTTTTCGAAGAGTTCTTGATGATTGGGAGCGTTTTGTTGTTCCCTGCTGAAGGTGCATCCCCAGATCTGTCCCCGTTCTTTACGGTTGAGGTCTTCATAAAGCTCCACGAATCCCTGGATCAGATCACACTTTGTAAAGACAAGATAGACCGGGAAACGGATGCCCAGCCTTTGGATGAGCTCGTCTATCCTGTGGCGGATATTTTTTGCGTGCCATTCAATGTCCTCAACCGTGGCATTCAGAAGATCTGTCATACTCATGCCAATGATGACACCGTTGATGGGATTTTTTTTACGATATTTTTTCAGCATATCCAGAAAAGCATTCCACTCCTCTCGGTCTTCATCTTCTGTGGTATAACGCCCGGCTGTGTCCAGAAGGATCGTGGAATTGGAGAAGAACCAGTCACAGTTGCGTGTGCCTCCCACGCCTTTGATGTCTGTTCCGTAGGAAAACTCTAACCCGGAATTGACAATGGCAGTCGTCTTCCCGGCCGCTGGAGGCCCGATAAACATATACCATGGGAGTGCATAGAGGGCAGCTTTCCCACTCCGACCTCTGCCGAGTTTTGATTTCTTCAGTGATTCTATGGCGGCCAAAAGCTCATTTTTTAGCTCGTCGATCTCGCCCTTTTTATCCGGGCGTTGACTCAATTTTTGCTCGTCTGCCTGGGCTTTGATCGATTTTTCGAGGAGTGCCGCTCCTCGTTTGGCTCTGGCCTGCTTGATGAAAAGATACAGTATCCCCCCGCCCATGATGCCTATGATGACAAGGAGTCGGGTATTCAGCGGCAGCCGAAATCTCGAGCCTCCAAGATAGATGAGGAGTATGATCAGGATAATACCGATGACGACCCAAAATTGTTTGTTCTTTAGTATTTTCATTATCCCTCTTCTATTAACCTGTTCAGATGTAGGGATCGTTTCCCAAACGGTCCGCTCGGGGAGCTGACCCTACTAGAAAATAGCTCGTATTATACGCGCAACGCTGTCGGCAAAGCCGGTAATGAGCAGTGTCATGATCAAATAAAAGA
>CAZXJE010000258.1:0-4911 GCA_964640835.1 uncultured Eubacteriales bacterium | reverse complement strand
GTAATGATAAGAATCGATATTTTTTATGAATAATTCAGATTAGATTTCTTTGAGTAGTTTCTTCTTGTTCTTAATTGCCTGAAGAACACCGGGAAGAACGATCGCTTTTCCCTTCGCATCAAAGTCGCTTTTTATGATCTCTATCTGATCTTCCAGAACAAAAAACGAGAAGACTCTAGCATATTTAGCAATTCCAATAACAGGCTTTCCCTTACTGCGCTCCATGTAAGTGACTTGGATCGTTACTTTTTTCTTCTCATCGACATCCTGAACCAATATCACAACATGGATATCCTTATTTGTATCGTCGTCGTCCTCTCCTACAAAGAACTCTCGCTTTATAAAATCATATCCAGGATATTTTTCGAACTCCTTCATCTCCTGGTAAATCTCTTTAAGAATTTTGGAGTTGTCTTTTTTCTTGATGGAAATCATGGAAAATCGTACAGAAAATGCGAATTCAGACAGGCAGAAAAGTAGGCAACAAGCTATTACACCTCTAAAAGCTTTTTTATCCGGCGAAAATCTCATTCTCCCAGCATTTATATTTTCTCACATTTTGAGTTTAATTTCATTTATTTGTTCTAGATTGTAAGCAGTTCCAAAACCGTGATGAAAGGAATCACAATACGTTATTGAGTGTTCCGATTGTGTGGTGGAGAAAACCGTGTGAAGGACTGAGCGGGCATGGTACATCTCCCTGAGGGAGATGTGAGAGAAGTCCGAAACCGAGCGAAGTTTCCTCGCTGGGGAAACTGAGAGTGTTTTCGAAATCACCAATTGGAACACTTAGAATGTCATTCATCACGGTTTTGGGGATGCTTCCTAGTGCGACTAAGCGAGAAAGATAAAAATTCACCCCTTTATTCCACCTCTCATGGTGATTGATAAGATCATTGGAAAAGGTCATACTATCCCATGGCAAAACCAGGGTTTGCCGAGGTTGCTTATCTATGTATCCTACTGAAATATTGTGTCCCCATTGCAAAAATTCATATCTCCGTGAAATAAGGCTCCCTCCCCAAACCAGAAATTCTATATGGGGAGACGAAGCAAAAACAGAGAATATCAGGCTTTATTATATGTGTTTATCCTGCTCAAAAATGTTAAGCGAAGAAGAGCTTAATGCCTGACATCTTTTTTTCAATTTTTTTAATACTTATGCGACTAAACGTTTGGATTAAGTTGTGGTTTATCTAAAAAAATTTACTTCTCTATCTCTAATTCTACCATTTCAAGGCCGTCTTGGGGGTGATGAGCCAAAGATGTTAGGGAGGATCCATGGATGCAAATAAAATTTTTGCAGACAAGTACGGCAAAGATCTGATGGAACTTCACAAGCTAATGGTTGAGCTGGAACAGATCGAGATAGTGAGGCAGCGCTCAGGAAAACCTCACTGGAAAACAGAAAAGGAATACAGAGATTTTTTCGCTAAACAAACAGAAGCAGTAGCCATATTGCAGAATGACACAATTGTGCGTATAAATCCCCAGATATCAGAAATGATCGGTTATTCTCAGGAAGAAGTCGTGGGAAATCCTTTCGCACAGTTTATACATCCCAGCGAGCTGCCAAGAGTACAGAAGAACTACAAAAATAGAATCGAAGGGAAAGAGGCGCCTATCTTCTATAAGAGCATCGTCCAACATAAAGACGGAAGAAACATTTATGTTATTTTAAAGGCAGGGACGATCACTTATTGGGAGAAACCCGCTATTTTCCTAATTGCAGAAATAGATCCCGATCACAAAGATAAATAAGCGGACTAAATCCCTATCGTCCGCGAGAAAGAATCCAACTCCAAGGCAACCTTTTTCTTCCTGATCGCGCCTATATATTGTAATCCAATAAAACCGGAGGCGAGATGGACATTATCACCCGGCTGGAAGAAGCCATCCTCATCGCGATCTTGAGACTCAATGATGAAGCCTATGGCGTCACCATCAATAAACAGGTTTCCAAATCACTAAAGAAGAACTATTCCATGGGAGCGCTCTATTTCTCGCTGGAACAACTCTTGAGAAAAGGCTATGTCAAAAAAACTGCAAAAACTTTCTATCAAAAAAAAGGCGGTCGCAGTCGCACATACTACAGCCTGACAAACAGAGGTAAAAAAGCACTCGAAGAGGTTCGAGTCCATCAGAAGTCCCTTTGGGATGGAATCCCTGAAATGGCGTTTGAGGTCAAAAAATCAAAATGACAGAAAAAAAAGCACTCCCCCCGCGTTTGCGGTTTGGTTACTGTCGCAAATGACACGCGATGAAGAGCGCCACTCGATCCTGAGCGATTTTTCAGAGATCTATGAAGAACTGGCCGGAGAAAAAGGATATTTCAGAGCCAGTCAATGGTACTGGACTCAGGTTTTTAAATCCATACCAATGTTTCTTTTCAAATACATTTTGTGGAGCACTGTAATGCTTGGTAATTCATTAAAAATCTCCTTCCGTTCAATAAAAAAACACAAGGGGTACTCCTTCATCAATATCTTCGGATTGGCGGCAGGCATGTCATGCTGTCTCCTCATTCTGCTCTGGATTCAGAATGAGCTGAGTTATGACCGGTTTCATAAAAATGTGGATTCTATTTATAGAGTGCGATCAAATTCCAACAGTCAACCTGCTCCATTAGCCCCCGCTTTAAAGGAGGATTATCCTGAGATTCAAAACGCCGTGAGATTTTCCAATCCGGAAGTAACAGTCCTCTACCAAGATAAATGTTTTAGCCTGGCCGCTTGCATATTTTTTAATGACCAAATGGCTGCAAAGCTTTGCATACCGCGCTCACATTGGAATATTGATCTTTGTGCTGTCGGGAACACTTGCTCTTGTTATCGCTCTGCTCACTGTAAGCTATCAGGCAATCAAAGCCGCCACAGCCAATCCTGTGGATTCATTAAGGTATGAATAAAATTTTTTAACCTTCCTTGCAACTTTTTCCTCTTTCCATGAGTATTTGCCAATATATGTATTTATGATAAATATATATAGACTACAAAGCTTGAATATCTATTGAGGTGACACGATGGTCGAACTCACCAGAAATGAAGAACTGGTCCTTCTTTCCATCTGGAAACTCGAAGAAAGCGCATACGGCGTAACGATAAGGGAATATTTCAGAAAGATAACAGGAAAAACTCTCAATTATGGATCTCTCTACAACACGCTCTACCTCCTTCTTCGGAAAGGCCTTATCATCTCCGAGGAAAGTGAACCGCTTTCAAAGAAAGGAGGCAGGCGAAAGATCCTTTATTCGCTATCCCGCGATGGCGACAGGGCCTTACAAGATGCACAGAAAATCCAGAATTTGGCTTGGGGTGATGTTCCAGATCTTGCTATGGGGAAGAAAAAGTGAAAAAACGATCGTATCGCCCGCCAAAGTTTTTTTTACACATCCTTCGCCGGCTCTCTTTATATGAGGAGATGTTCGTCATCTCCAAGGATTTTGAGATCGAATACAAAAACATATCAGAGAACCACGGTCGTGTGAAAGGCTTCTTCTGGTTGTTGGGGAGCACATTGTTGGTCTCTCACTATTACCTCGTTTTGACCACAAAATGGAGGACTGCCATGTTCAGGAATTACCTCAAGATCGCATTCAGGCAATTGACTCGGCACAAGGGATTTTCTTTCATCAACATTTCGGGTTTGGCGCTCGGAATGACGGCCTGTCTATTAATGCTGATGTTTGTTGTGAACGAAACGAGCTACGATAATTTTCATCCCAAGAAAGACAGGATATTCCGCGTGATCACCGATTGGGGGAAAGAAGGAAGTCGAATGAAATTTGCTGGTGCAATGCCAGCCATCGCGCCCACTCTCAATGAAGAAGTCCCGGAAGTCGAAATCGCAGCAAGAGTGAGACATATGACTAAAACTGTCATAACAGATGCGGAAAATCAGACCGTCAACGAAGACAACGCTTTTTATGGAGACCCGGAAATCTTTGATATCTTGAATTGGCGCCTGCTGAAGGGAAATAAATCAAGCGTGGTTGATGAACCTTTTTCCATCGTCATCTCTTACAAGATCGCCCGAAAATATTTTGCAAACGATGAAGCCGTAGGCCAAATTTTAACGATCAATGACAAACCTTACAAAATAACCGGTGTGATGAAAGACCTGCCGGCCAATACACACCTGAACTGTGAGATTCTAGTTTCTTATTCAACGGTAGATGCATTGGGCGAATACCCCGACAAACCATGGAACGTATGGGGAGATGATTACAATTACATACTGCTCAAAGAGAATGTTTCCGCAGATAATATTCATGAAAAGCTGAACAATTTATTGATTAAGAATGCGGGCGATTGGTACAGAGGCCGAATGGATTTGATACCGCAACCTCTTTCGGCTATTCACTGGGATAACGAATCCCGGGGAGACATCGGGCCGAAGGGTAACAATCTGTATGTCTATCTTTTCCTCTCGGCATCGATTCTTGTACTGCTCATTGCATGCTTTAATTTTATGAATCTCTCAACGTCGAAGTATATGGAACGGATGAAAGAGGTGGGAATTCGGAAGGTGGTGGGTGCTAACAGACAGCAACTGATCCATCAATTTCTTGTTGAGTCGACTTTGGTTGCATTAATAGCCGCAGCCATAGGCATCTATCTATTCATTCTTCTCAACAAAAGCCTCTATGCACTCCTCAACATTGAATTTGTGGTGAGTTCCAGCCACTCTATCTATCTTTATGGGATTATTGTGTTGCTCGTTTGTGTGGTCGGCCTTTTTGCCGGCGGCTATCCGGCATTCTTTCTCTCCAGGTTCCGTCCGGTGGAGATTATCAAAAGCGGATTCTGGGGAGTCAGAAATAAGTTATCATTCCGCCATGTGTTGGTCGTTCTCCAATTCAGCATCTCTATATTGCTTATTGTGGGCACTTTGGTCGTTTATCAACAGCTT
>CAZXJE010000257.1:0-4912 GCA_964640835.1 uncultured Eubacteriales bacterium | reverse complement strand
CTGTCTGTCGCCTCACGCATACCCTTCATCAAAAAAGGATCATGAAGGTTTTCCAATGTTCCAAACAGAAATTGCTGTACGTCTTGTGTTTCACTTATGTTGCGGTTGATCAATATCTGAGCGATCTCAAGAGGTATCCCCAACTCTGTCGCAAGGGTCTTTGCGTGCTCATTTTCTGGGCGTAATAACCATACGGATTCTCGCATAGCCACTTAACTTAACACAATTCAGATTTTACCTCAATCACCAAGTTCAAAAATTTAGTGCTTCCAAATCCGTGTTGATGTTTTTGCGATCGATCAGATTATATGATAATAAAAACGAACAACGGGATAGTAGTGCGGCTCATGTAGGGTCCGTTTCCCAAACGGTCCGTTCGGGGAACGGACCCTACAAAGAAAAATACCATGCCCGTCCATCCCTTCTCACGGTTTTCTCCATCACACAATCTGATCTCTCAATAACGCTACTAAGTATGCATGACATTCCGGATTTGGAAAGTCTACCAGAAAGAATTGTAAAGGTTGATTTTGAATAGATTGAAAAATATAATGATTAGGCTGTGCTCGGAAATCTAAAGGACAAACTGGCAAAAACACGAGAGACATTCAAGGAAAAATTCGACGAGTTTCTCGGAAGCGATAGGGACAGAGAAGAGATCCTTGAAGATCTTTTAGAATCCCTTATTCTGGCTGATGTGAGCATTCGATCATCGGAAAAAATCATCAGCTCCCTTCGTGAAAAAACAAAAAAGACAGACGCTTTCCCAAGGATCAAAGAACTCCTGGGACAAGAGATCATCGCCATCCTCTCTCAGTTTCCATCAAAGCCTCGGCTGAATGATTCCCAATCCGTTGTTATGTTTGTCGGAGTCAACGGTGGAGGGAAAACCACGTCTCTTGCAAAACTGGCCAACCATTACGCCAAAATAGGACAAAACGCTCTCTTAGTCGCCGCGGACACGTTCCGAGCTGCCGCTCCAGAACAGCTGGCCATATGGGGAAAAAGACTGAATATTCCGGTCATCAGAGGCCAGTATGGAGCGGATCCGGCATCTGTTGTTTTCGATGCGGCCCAATCCTTCAAGGCACGGGAGCTGCGACTTCTTCTGATCGACACAGCTGGACGCATCCATACGAATGTGAACCTCATGAATGAATTGGAAAAGATCAAAAGAGTTGTTTCTCGAGAAATCGAAGGGGCGCCTCATGAGTGCTTGCTAGTTTTGGATGCAAGCATCGGACAAAACGCTCTCAACCAAGCACGAGAGTTCTTGAAATTCTCTGGCTTGACAGGGATTTTTCTCACAAAGCTGGATGGAACGGCCCGAGGCGGGAGTGTTATCAGTATCATCGATGAACTCAAGCTCCCCATAAAATTCATCGGCATCGGTGAAGGAGAAGAGGATATCCTTCCCTTTTCAGCGGAAGAATTCACAAATGCGTTGATCTCATGAATACAACACGCCTTAAAGACATCTTTTACCTCCAAATGGCCTATGGTCTGGCCGAACAGGCCAAGGGCTGGGCCAGCCCGAATCCCCTTGTGGGTGCGGTCATCGTCAAGGGAGACGCAATCACCGGTTTTGGGTACCACAGGAAGCCGGGGCAACCTCATGCCGAGGTCGTCGCTCTCCAAAGGGCAGGTCGAAAGGCAAAAAACAGCACTGCATACATAACTCTTGAACCCTGCATTCATTGGGGAAGGACGCCCCCTTGTGTGGATAGCATCATTCAATCTGGCATCAAAAAGGTCATCGTGTCCTCCCTGGACCCGAATCCTCTAGTCTACCGAAAGGGCATTCAGAAATTGGATCAGAGCGGCATCGCTGTCTCTGTGGGCCTTCTCGCAGAGAGGAATAAGACGTTGAACGAATCCTATTTTAAATATATCACACAAAAAATTCCCTTTGTCACGGCCAAAGCCGCCGTCAGTGCGGATGGAAAAATAGCGACTAAAACCCACGCATCCAGATGGATCACATCGCGACCCACACGAGAGTATGCCCACCTCCTGCGTGGAGAGAACGATGCCATCATGGTGGGAATCAACACTATTCTCAAGGACAACCCCAGATTGACCGTCCGCCACCGAAATTGGCCCAGGAAACGTACTACCCGGGTGATCCTGGACTCCACACTGCGCCTTCCCGTCCATTCCCGGATCTGTGACACGCTCGATCACGGTGAGATTGTCGTGTTCACCAACAGAAAAGCCTCCCCAAAAAAAATAAACATGCTCACAAAAAAGGGCATCCGAGTCATTCCGCTCTCGCCGCCCAGAACGAAAATCAATGTCAAAGAGGTTCTGTCCTGGCTCGGGAACCATGAGATCTCGAGCGTCCTCGTCGAGGGAGGCAGCCGGCTTCTCTCATCAATTTTTGAGGAAAAATTGGCAGACAAGATCTTCCTCATGCGATCGCCCAGATTGATCGGAGGGAAAGACGCACCCACAATCTATGAAGGGCGCGGAGTGACGACTGTCAAGGAATCACTCCGGTTGAAAAAAACACATCATTTTTCAATCGGGAACGACACCATTTGCGAAGGATATTTTTGATGTTTACAGGGATCATAAAAAATCAGGGATTATTCAAGGGATACAGGTCGGGGAAGCAGGAGATGGCTGTGGAAGATCCAACCCTGGCTGGCCGATTAGACCTGGGTGAAAGCCTGGCTATTAATGGGGTCTGTTTGAGCCTTATCAAAAAAGATAGAGATACCCTTTTCTTTAACCTATCCGAGGAGACGCTCAAACAAACGACTCTAGGCCTCCTGCGCCCCCAGGAGCGGCTCAATCTCGAACTTCCCCTCTCTCTATCCACTCCACTGAGCGGCCATCTCGTGACCGGCCACATCGATGGAGTGGGGAAACTCGTGCGCATCAAAGCCATGGGCAAAGGGAAAAGGTTCACAATTTTCTTCCCATCTGAGCTTCGCCCTTACTTTGTTCCCAAGGGTTCGGTTGCGATAGATGGCGTAAGCCTGACAGTCGCGGATTTGTCATCCTCAGCGTTTGATGTCGAAATCATCCCAATCACTCTGGAAGAGTCCAACTTGGGCACGCTCAGAAGGGGTGACACAGTCAACATCGAATGTGACATCTTGGGTAAATACGTGTATAATTGGATATCCAAATACCCGCGTTAAAGGAATACAAAAATGTTACGGAAACCGAACGTTGCCATAGTCAAAGACGCCATCCAAGCGGTCAAATCCGGCAAGATGATCATCATCATCGATGATGAAGACAGAGAAAACGAGGGCGACCTCATGGTTGCCGCGGAAAAAGTGACTCCAGATATCATCAATTTTATGGCCAAGTATGGCCGAGGCCTCATCTGTCTCCCTTTGCGCGAGGAGAGGCTAAAAGCGCTCAACCTTCCCTTGATGGTGGCAGAAAATACAGCGCAATTCCAGACGGCCTTCACCGTCTCTATTGACGCAAAAGAGGGGATCACGACAGGGATCTCTGCCTATGATCGTGCAAAAACGATCCTCACGGCTATTGATCCAGACACTTCTCCCTCCGACCTGGCACGCCCGGGACATATCTTCCCCTTAAGGGCCATGGACGGAGGTGTGCTCAAGAGGGCGGGACAGACAGAGGCTGCTGTGGACATCACCCGCATAGCAGGCTTGAAAGAGGCCGGAGTCATCTGTGAGATCATGAACGAAGACGGAACCATGGCTCGAATGGCTCAACTGGAAACTTTTAGCCAGACCTACGACATCCCGATCCTTACGATCGCGGATCTCATCAAATACAGGATGAAAACCGAGAGTCTTGTTAAAAAGATCGAAGAGGCGGATCTTCCCACAAAATTCGGGGACTTCAAGATCATGGTGTTCGAGGACAGCATTCATGGAGAACAGCACATCGCGCTGACCTGTGGATCGCTAGAAAACGACGAGCCGACTCTCGTTAGGGCTCATTCCCAGTGTCTTACAGGAGACACATTTGGCTCGAAGCGCTGCGACTGCGGAGCTCAGCTCCACCAAGCCATGAAATTGATCGGAGATGAAGGAAAAGGAGTGATCCTGTACATTCTCAACCAAGAGGGCAGGGGCATCGGACTGATTAACAAGATCAAAGCTTACGCCATCCAGGATGGAGGTGTAGACACTGTGGAAGCCAACGTAAAACTTGGATTTAAACCCGACCACCGAGATTACGGGATCGGCGCTCAAATTCTTGTGGCTATGGGAGTGACTAAACTCCGACTTATAACGAACAATCCGCGCAAATTCATCGGTCTTTCCGGGTATGGATTGGAGATCGTCGATCGCATATCGATCGAAATACCCCCAAATGAATCCAACATCAAATATCTCAAAACAAAAAAAGAAAAAATGGGCCACATCCTGGAAATGGTCTAACTCGATCCAGATCCCCAAAAGCGCAATTAATGACACCCGAGTGTCCCAATTGGTGGTTCGAAAACAAACAACAGGATAGCAATGTGGCTTTATTCCAATGTGGGGACCGTTTCCCAAACGGTCCGTTCGGGGAACGGACCCTACATAAGAAGGATCATGCCCCTCCAGCCCTTCATACGGTTTTCTCTACCACACAATTGGGACCATTGATTCCGCAATAAGAATTCATGCTATCACGCTTTTTAGGATGCTCACTTCCAAATTTGTGTTTTGGAATTTCCGTTATGTCTGTTATTATAATAATCCTTTAGCCTGGATTATTCACGAGTCGAGGTTGCCGCAGATGAAAGGCGTCGGCCCATGAAGACGTGGTCGTCCACTTCGAATGAACCGCAACGAAGCAAATGCGGTAAGATCGGCGGGTAGGTTGGGTTGGCGCCCGAAGGGTAAAAGATGCTGCCAATAAGATATTGAATGTTTTAGAGTGTAAATTTGGCAGCAGATTTAATGAATAATTCAGGTTGAGTGAATGG
>CAZXJE010000256.1:0-4961 GCA_964640835.1 uncultured Eubacteriales bacterium | reverse complement strand
GCGAAGAAGACCACGAAGCGAAAGACCGCGAAGAGAACGGCAAGGAGGAAGTAGCAATGGCTGTTAAAATAGACGAGTTCCCGCCTAGCGAGCTGGAATGCTACTACAAGAAGGAGCCGAAAGCCACCGAGAAGGCGATTCTGTCATTCTTGCGTGATAGTCGCAACCCGCAGATGATCGTCTATGGGTCTAAAGCCGTCAATGCCCATCTTCCTCCTTGGTTGGACAAAGAGACCGGCGACTGGGACATCTTCTCCCTCGCCGACCCCAAGGAGCTTGCCAAGAAGCTGGAAGCCAAGCTGGATGAGCACTACAAGGGGAACTTCTTCCGTGTGGAGCCTGCCATCCATCCCAGCACTTTCCGTGTCAAGTCCAATGTCACAGGGAACGTGGTCGCCGATGTATCTCTCAAGGACAGGACGGTGTCTTTCAAGCGGATAGCGGGCATAAACTACGCCAGCCTGGGCTGGCTGGAGAAGGAAGCGAAAGAGACGCTCTCCGATCCCGACGACAAGTTCCGCTGGCACAAGGACCGTGACACCCTGCAGAGGATACGGGTTCACAAGCAGACGAAGAAGAGGCGACGTGCTACGGGGGGAGAGTACATTGACGGTTCTCCTGTGGACACATCTATGAAGGGGTTGCGGGTTTAGCACCGAGGAAGAATGAGAAGGGGTACGGGTAAATAAGATGGCTAGACTGGTGACTATTCCAGGCTATGGTAAGTGTCGGGTGTGCGGGTATGTGTTCGACATCAAGTGGTATAAAAGGCACGGCTCGAAAGTGGAGCGTGCGAGGTTGCGTCGTGACCTGAGTCCGTGTTGTGGGGCTGTTTATCGTCCTTATAGGAAGCGTGCTTCATCGCTCAAAAACTGACCGACTGAAAGAGGGTTAAGGGCTTAGGGTTGGACAGGACTGGTGATAGATGACTGAGTTGATGGTAGAGTTGGCACAACTGGTGGAGTGTGTTGATAGGATCCTTGTCTTGATCCCCCGTTGGGGGGCGGCTGTGATCGCAGTTGCGTTCATGCTAGGCTTATCGGCATGGCTATGGTTCAGGGGTACGGAGGCAGTTTGAGTGGTTTCAGTGCCCCAAATCGGGGTATCCCTGCCCCCAAATTTTGGGCTGGTTGTCGCTTTTCCGCTTACTGACAGCCCTTTTCCCCCTTACCCCGTAGAATTTCCCGCAGCAACCGCCTTCACCCCCCATCCTTGTTGACCACCCCATTCCCATTTCCCGTTCATTTTGTTTCCTTGTGCTATGCCGGGCGGAGGGTATTGACAAAAAACAGGTATGTGTGCTATAATGGTGCGATATGCGCCGAAAGCTTGGAGCACTAGTCCCGTTAGAAGAAGCCTTATTGAAGGTAGCCCGCAACTTCGCGGACAACGGTAGACCTAGATTCTACGCCTATGAGCTCAAGGACCATGTCGCTATCGGCGTGAGTAGGAACGGGCGTAGGGGAACTGCTACCGGCACGTTGTACCGGGCACTTGCTCGTCTAGTGAAGTGGGGGTATCTAGTGAGCGACTGGGAGGTGCTTCCTCCTGGAGAGAATAGACCACGTCGTAGGTACTATGCGTTGAGGCAAGGCGAGGGCCAGGTAGGTTGGAGGCGCGGGGGCTAGGATGGGCCAATACAGTTGGTGTGACTCTATCAGGGTGAAGGCACGAGCTGGGTATCAGTGCGAATTGTGTGGCTCAGATCAAATGGTCCAAGCTCATGGACCGGGTGGAGATCATTCTGACTGGCGAAAAGGTATATGCCTTTGTGCTGAACATCATGCCGACCAGCATCCTAACACACCACGTAGCTTGTTTTTCGCAAAGACACACCAACCCTACTGGCCGAATGTGAGCGCTCAGGCGTTAGCCGTTGAGTTTGGTTGTCACAGTAGAACTATTATCCGCGCTGCTAGAAGGTTAAGTGTTCCCGTGGGAGAGGATCTGTCGAGCGATGACAGGCAGCGATTGCGGGGGGCTATCGCCGCTAGGGTAGTTGTTGAGGCAGTGGGGGCTGCGAAAAGTAGCCTGCTCCGCTGTCGTGGAGTCAGTGGGCTCTCTGTTTATCATTGCCTACGGTGCGATAATGACTGGGCGACCAGATCTGATAACCCCAAACGTTGTGGAAGGTGTAAGAGCTACTCTTGGTTCATACCATACAAAGCGAAGCGCTCTGAGGTAACCAATGGGTAGTGAATGCTGCAACAACGACTGGTCATCTAAGCCCGAGGACCCCAAGCGTTGTGGTAGGTGCAAGAGTCCTTATTGGGATCGAGAACGTCGAGTGAGACCATCAGAGGAGGCACGCTAGCAATGCTAGGGAGAACTATTTGCAGGGAACGATATGAACGATGGTGGCTTGGTAAGTATTGCCGCTCTGCATACGGTTGGCCGGACCACCCATTCAAGAAGGTTATAAAGATTGACTTAATAGGTCCACCGTCCTTTGTTTGTGGGCAGTTGACCTTTCACTATGAGGATGGAACAGAAGATATTGTGGCTGGCATAGGCAATGCCTATAAGCCTAGAAAATGTGATGTTGAAGTGCGACCAAGCTAACTCCCAAATGGGTTATCATGAAAAATAACGAAGCAGAGTCAAGGCAAATACCAACCGATTGCTACGCGTGCTGGTATTCTGCCGAGGATTGCACCGACGGTGAGTGGTGTTATGAGTTGCAACGTAGCATACGATGGTACAGAGAAAGGCGGTCAAAACCGCTTGACTGCCCTGTTGGTAAGGGGTTCACCCGGAAGGGCTATTCTGGGAATAGAGAAGGGGGCTAGAGGTAAGGAATGAACTTCATAACACATAGCGATTTGGTTCAACGGGCTAAGAGATGGCTTGAAAAGGCACAAGGAAATAAGTTCGCCTGCGGTGTGGTTCTGGCTGAATATAAGTCCTATGCAACCCAAATACCCGATGTTCTCGGCTTTAATAACCAACGCTCTATTCTAATAGAGTGCAAGGTTAATCGAGCCGACTTCCTAGCTGATAAAAACAAGAGACATCGTGATATGGGAAATCTCAGGTATTACCTGACACTCCCCAATATCGCTTGCCCCGACGATATTGACGATGGATGGGGGTTATTATATGCAACAGACAGGACAATAAGAGAAGTTAAGGAATCTGAATGGTTTGCCGACCATAGTCTCAAGGTAGCAGAGTGGCGAATCCTCTACTCGGTAGCCCGTAGAATAAGCATAAGAAATCTTCTAAACGAAATACAGAAGCCTTTGGGCGACCTCGGCAGAGAGTTAAACGGGTGAGCCTGTGACTGACAAGGCTATAATAGAGAATGAAACATAAACCCTCTCCCACCATCATAGTAGTCGCAATCCTAGCCGCTCTCTGTGGCCTCTCCCTCTACCTCCGTATCCACCTCGGCTACGGCACCGTCTTTGTCGGCGACGCCGTCTGGTTCCGCGAGACCGACGCCTACTACTACCTCCGCTACATCGAGAGCATGGTCCACAACTTCCCCCACTACAACTTCTTTGACCCCTGCATGCTCTTCCCTGGCGGTGGCGGTCTTGGCCGTCCGTTCTTCACCTGGCTTGCTGCTGGTGCCTCTTTGCTTGTCGGTGGTGGCAGTCCGACCTCTCACACTATCGCTACCGTTGCGGCCTACTTACCTCCCATCCTCGGCACTCTAACCATCATCCCCGTCTACTTCATCGGCAAAGAGTTGTTCAACCGCTGGGCTGGAGTTATCGCTGCCGCCCTTCTCGTCATCCTCCCCGGTGAATTCCTCCACCGTTCCCTTTTGGGTTTCACCGATCACCATGTCGCCGAAGTCCTGTTCACTACCACAGCTGCTCTCTTCTTCATCATGGCCATTAAGCGTGCTCGTGAACGTGAGATCACTTACCTAACCCGGGACTGGAAGGTCATTGTTAAGCCTCTCGCCTTTGCTGTTCTCTCCGGTCTCTTCCTCGGTTTCCACCTTCTCACCTGGGGTGGCGGCCTGATGTTTGCCTTTATCCTGTTCGTCTACATTGTGCTCCAGTTCATCATCGACCACATGCGTCGCGTTTCTGCTGACTACCTGTGCATTGTCGCTCCGCCTCTCTTCCTAGTCACTGCTATCGTCTACACCCCCGGTGTGCGTGGGAGAGTGGACACCTTCACTGCTCTGGCCTTCGTTGCTGCCATCTTGGCCCCCGTGGTCATGAACCTTGTCTCCCATTTCCTGCACACCCGAAACTGGAAGGTTTACTACTACCCCCTAGCTCTACTACTGCTCTTCGTCCTCGGGCTTGGGGTGATCCGCTTTATCAATCCCCCTCTGTTTTCCTCCCTATCTGCTAGCTTCAGCTTCATGTCTCCATCCAGCGCAATGCGCACCATCATGGAGGCCGTCCCTCTTCTCTATCCCCAAGGCACTTTCACCTTGGATGTGGTCTGGGGCAACTTCACTACCTCGTTCTACATCGCGTTCATCGCCTTCGCTGTCCTAGTCTACATCACTATCCGCGAGAGAAGTGCTACCAAGACCATGTTCCTGATCTGGAGCCTGATAATCCTCATTTCCACTCTCGGGCAACGCCGCTTCGGTTACTACCTTACCGTGAACCTTGCACTGCTCACCGGGTATCTTTCATGGAAGGCACTGGACTTGGCTGGTCTGCATAAGTTGCTGTCTGCTCCCGCCCGGGTGACCGGTGTTGTGAAAGCCTTCAGGAAGAGGAAGAAGAACAAGAAGAACGCTGAACATGCAGCCTCCACCCTGTCCCGTCCTGCCTTGGCGAGGGTCGTCATCACTGGCATCGCTATATTCTTCCTGGTGTTTTTCCCCAACATCCGTCCCGCCGTATCTCTGGCCAGTAGCCACTCCATTGTCTACGATGGCATGGCCAAGGGCTGGTACGAGTCTTGCTTGTGGCTAAGAGACAATACACCCGAGCCCTTTGGCGATCCCGACTACTACTACCAGATGTACCCTTCCAGCCGAT
>CAZXJE010000255.1:0-4963 GCA_964640835.1 uncultured Eubacteriales bacterium | reverse complement strand
ACGGTTTTCTCCACCACACAATTGGGACACTTAATAACGCAATGTGATTTGGATCATCATGGTTTGCGGATACTTCACCAGATTTTGCGGAGTGGTGGCTGTGGACATTCAGAGCACGGGCAATTAAAATGAGAATGAGCCCAAGTCAAAAGAAGGCAGAAAAACATGATAGGTGTTATGTCCGATTCGCATGACAATGTCGATGCGATCAAGAAAGTCGTCCAATTTTTCAATGAGACGCAGTGTGAGCTGGTTATCCATGCCGGAGATTTTATCGCCCCGTTCGCAGCTCGGGAACTGGGACACCTGTCCTGCCCGGTGAAGGCAGTCTTCGGAAATTGTGACGGTGAGAAAGAGGGTCTGAAAAAGGTTTTTGTGTCCTTGGGCAAGATTCAGAAAGAGCCATTTATCTTCGGGTATGAGAATATTGAATTCCTGCTGACACACACACAATTTGCGAATGACAAATACTTGAAGTCGAGGAAATACGCTGTGATCATCTACGGCCACACTCATAAGCCGGATATCAGGAAGAATAACAGCACTCTGATCGTCAATCCAGGAGAGACCGGAGGATGGCTGACCGGAAAAAGCACAGTGGCTCTTCTGGATCCCGTGTCACTCGAAGCCGAGATCGTGTTTTTATAAACTGCCCATCGCAATATTGAGCCATATAAACACGTTGTGAAAGCGTTGTTGTTTAAATCAGGAAGACTAAACAATGCCTAGACAGATAAACAGACGTCAGAAGCCGGCGTGGCAGAAGACACGTCGAACGAAACCCTCATTTCCCAAAAAAGGCCCGTCCAATAAACAGCGGCCTGCGGATCGACGGAAGCCGAAATAACCGAGGCTTCAAAGCGTTTCCGTACATAAAACAACAAACAAACGTGTTGGGGATTTCTTTCTTTTGCATCACGATCGAGATGTTTGTGAATCAAGGATGAGTATTGACAGCAAACCACTAAATCATTAATATATATAGGCTTGTAGAAGTGTAGGCGCGTAGCTCAGTGGAAGAGTGCTTCCTTGACGCGGAAGAAGTCGAGGGTTCGATCCCCTCCGCGCCTACCATTTTTTTGTAAATCGGTATTCTGAGGGACCAGCAATGAGGATTTGCCTGCCTTTTGAATACATATAGAAAATGGAAGAAAAGATTAAGGTCAAAGTCGACGAGTCTGTTTACTCGGTTGAGAAGGGGACATCTCTGTCCGATTTCTTTGCCGGCCATGAACTGCCTCAAAAGCCCCTTTTCGCCAGAGTCGATGGGCAAATGTTAGACCTGGATACTCCGTTGGATAAAGATATGGAAGTGCAGCCCGTTTACGCGGGCGGCGAAGAGGCCCTGGATGTTCTCAGGCACAGTGCTGCCCATCTCCTTGCACATGCTGTGCTCGATCTTTTCCCCGGAACCCAAACGGGGATCGGGCCTGCTGTGGAGAACGGGTTCTACTATGACTTTCTCAGGGAAATCCCTTTTACTCCGGAAGATTTGGAGAAAATAGAACGCGGGATGAGAGAGCTTTCTCAGAAAGATCTCCCCATTAAAAGACAGTATTTCTCCAAAGAGGATGCGATCGCTCGTTTCCATGAATTGGAACAGGACCTGAAGGTCGAGCTCATCCAAGAGAAAGCCGGTGAGAACGTCAGCACCTACGGACAGGAGGGTTTTATAGACTTCTGTCTCGGACCACATGTGCCCTCTACGGGATATATCAAACATTTTAAGATTCTATCCGCATCGGGGGCTTATTGGAAGGGAGATGAGAAGGGAAAGCAACTCCAGCGAATATATGGAGCCGTCTTTTTCACCGCAGAAGAGTTGGATGATTATCTCGCTATGCTGGAGGAAGCCAAGAAACGCGATCACAGAAAGCTGGGCCCGGAGCTTGACCTTTTCAGCTTTAACGAACAGTTGGGTGGTGGCCTGATTCTCTGGCATCCCAAAGGGGCGGCTATCCGGACTGTGATCGAAGACCACTGGCGCGAGGAGCATCGGAGGGCCGGATATGAGTTGCTGTACTCTCCCCATGTGGCCAAGTTGGATGTGTGGCGGACAAGCGGACACACTGAGTTTTATGATGCTTTGTACCCGGCATTTGAAAGAGAAGGCATCGAGTACCAGTTGAAGCCGATGAACTGCCCCTTTCATATCATGGTTTACAACTCCCGGCAACGCAGTTACCGTGAACTTCCTCTGCGCTGGGGGGAACTCGGAACCGTCTACCGCTATGAACGGAGTGGAGTCCTGCATGGGTTGATGAGAGTCAGAGGATTTACCCAGGATGATGCCCACATCTTCTGTAGGCAGGATCAGCTAGAAGAAGAGATAAAGAGTACGATTGCACTTGCCATAAAGTTTCTGACGACCTATGGTTTTGACCAGTATGACGTGTATCTCTCGACCTGTCCGGAAAAGTACTGCGGGGCATTGGGAGATTGGGAAAAGGCCACAGACGCCCTGAAAAAAGCGATGGAGGAAGAAAACCTCGATTATCAGGTCGACGAAGGGGCGGGTGTTTTTTATGGCCCAAAGATCGACATCAAAATTCGAGATGCCTTACAACGATCCTGGCAGTGTACCACTATTCAGCTCGACTTCAACCTCGCTGAGAGGTTCGACCTGCACTATGTGGGTGAGGATGGCAAGTTTCACAGGCCTTTCATGATTCACAGGGCGATTCTGGGCTCGCTGGAGAGGTTTTTCGGCATCTTGATCGAGCATTATAACGGGAGCTTTCCACTTTGGTTAGCACCGGTCCAGGTGAAAATCATTCCTATCGCAGATAGACACAATGCCTACGCTGACACATTGCTCGAGAAATTCAGGGACGAGGGGATGCGCTCCGAGGTTGACAGGCGTAGAGAGAAGATGGGGTATAAGATCCGGGACGCAGAAACACACAAGGTCCCACTCATTCTTGTCGTCGGCGATAGAGAAGTCGAGCAAGAAAAGGTGTCCGTGAGGGTTCACACCTTAGGGGACCGAGGACAGATGGATGTGAACGAATTCCTTGAAAAATCTTGGGAATTGATTAAAAATAAGTCATTGAAAACCGAACTTTAAAGGAGGCTAGTCATTAGAAGGCGCACATATTATCCTGGTCGAAGGAAAGAAAAGCCCCACAAGATAAATGAAATGATCAGAGCAAGCGAAGTCAGAATCATCGATGAGAACAAGGAACAGATAGGCGTTAAATCTCTGTCCGAGGCCCTGGCTCTTGCTCAAGAACGGGGTTTGGATCTGGTCGAGATCGCCCCGGCGGCCAATCCTCCAGTATGTCGCGTTATGGATTATGGAAAATTTCTTTACGAATTACATAAAAAGGCTCAAGAAGCAAAAAAACATCAGAAGCAAATCCAAGTGAAAGAAATTAAATTCAGGCCCAAGATCAGCATTCACGACTACAATTTTAAGATCCGCCATGTGAAAAGATTTCTAACGGAGGGGAATAAAGTCAAGATAACCGTGATGCTGAGAGGCAGGGAAAAGGCAAAGCCAGAGCTGGCTCATCGCATTTTGGATAGAGTGTTCGTAGATGTGGAGGGCCTTGGAATTCAGGATGGATCTGTCCGGACGCAGCCCTGGGCTGTTTCCACCTTGTTGAGCCCAACTAAGTCAGGAGACAAAGATGCCAAAGCTAAAGACACACAAGGGAGCAAAAAAAAGGTTCAAGATAACAGGAAAAAAGAAGATACTGCACAGCAAAGCGAATAGAAACCATATATTAACCAAGAAGTCAGCAAAAAGAAAAAGAACCTTAAGACAAAAAGATCTCATCAGTCCAGCCGATCGCATCAGGATCAAGGATATGCTGCCATACGAGTTTTAACGCAGACACCCTCCGTTTTTCGGGAACGGCCTTTCTAATGATTTTGCCGGCAAGAATTCGTATTAACATTGGCTTCTATCGAAGGAGAACACAATGCCGAGAGTAAGACGAGGACCAAAAAGAAGAAAAAGACGATCAAATATACTCAAGCAAGCTAAAGGGTATTGGGGAGCGAGGAGTCGCAACTACAGGACGGCCAAAGAAGCCGTCGAGCGCGCGCTCCAGTATTCCTACAGGGACAGAAGAACACGAAAAAGAGATTTTCGGAGACTTTGGATCATCCGCATCAAAGCGGCAGCCGAGAATAACGGTATTTCTTACAGCCGTTTTATGCATGGATTAAAGCAGCTCAATATCGAACTCGACAGGAAGATCCTGGCAGATTTAGCGGTCCATTCTCCGCAGGCGTTCCTTCATCTGGTCCAGAGGGTCAAAGAGGGGAACGTTTAACGCTAACACACGTCAAATGAGCGGGCTTAAAGAGAAGATCGAGAAGCTTCAAGAGCGATTCGACGAAGCTATCAAGGGCATAACGGATGAGAAGTCCCTCCAAGAAGTGCACAATCTGTACCTGAGTCGAAGCCGAGGGTTTGTGAGTGCTCTATTTGGAGAGCTGAAATCCCTCAAGCCCGAAGAGAAGCCGGATGCGGGAAAGGAGATCAACGCGCTTAAAGAGTATGTACAGGACAAACTCCAGGCGCTTCAGTTTGAGTTCAGCGAGCCCAAAAAAGTCAAAGAAACGGTTGACCTCTCCCTGCCTGGTGAGGCAAGTTATATCGGTTCTCCCCATCCTATCCTGATCATTCAGCAAGAGATAGAGAATATCTTTTTAAGAATGGGTTTTTCAGTCGAGGAGGGGCCGGAGATCGAAACAGATTACTATAACTTTGAAGCGCTCAATTTTCCCCCGCATCATCCTGCTCGCGATGATTGGGACACGCTCTATATCAATGACGATTTACTTCTGCGTACACACACATCACCCGTACAGATACGCGTAATGGAAAAGAGAAGGCCTCCTATCCGTGTCATCACTCCAGGCAAAGTGTTTCGTAAGGAATCGCCCGATCCCACGCATCTTCCGATGTTTTATCAAGTGGAAGGACTGGTCGTTGACCGAGGGATCACAT
>CAZXJE010000254.1:0-4981 GCA_964640835.1 uncultured Eubacteriales bacterium | reverse complement strand
GATGGGCCCGCGGGTTTGCGGAAAGCTTAGTGACAAAAAATGCGAAAAGAATGGAAAAAAAGATGATGGGAAGCACGTCTCCTCTTGCCATCGCAGCAAAGGGATTCTCAGGGATCAGATTTATAAGAAGACTCCCGATTCCCTGCTCTGTGGCTGCGATCACCTCTGGACTGCTCTCAAGGCCGATCTCGGCCCCCACTCCTGGTTTGAAAGCATTAACTAGAATAAGGCCGGTGAGTATGGCCATCAAACTGCTGATGATATAATAGGCAAAAGTCTTACTTCCAAGGCGGCCAAGCCCGGCGGCGCTCCCGACACTCACGACTCCCGAAATGATGGATGTGATGATCAGAGGCATTATGGCCATTCGCAGGAGACGGAGAAATATCTCAGCCAGGGGGTCAGCGACTGGAATAATGCTCTCCCCGAAAACCCAGCCGGCAATTATCCCCAGGAAAAAGCCGATAAATATGTAGTGTGTGAGAGTAGGCTTTTTTTGAGTCATTGAATTCTGAGTATCGTCTCTTAATCGAGCCTGATACAGTGCCCTAAACATAATATTTTACTAATTCCCTGTCAAGGAAGTGCGAGGTCCCTCAAAGATCAAGTGTTGATTTTTTTTGCAAGTTTCTTTATTATCACCTGTTCTATTCTTGATAGGGCCCTGGACTATTTACGAGTTGATATTACTTTTATTGACCAAAGTATCGACATTTTTTATGAGTAGTTCAGGTCAATCAAGTTTGATAGAAAGAGCAGGTCCACATAAATGATAAGATTAACAGATGCCCCTATCGATAAACGGCTTAAAATCGTCAGCATAGGAGGAGGCCATAGAATTCACCGAAAACTCCTCTCGTTGGGTTTTCACAAAGATGATATAATTGAGCTGGATTCGCGCAGTATTCTCAGAGGTCCGGTTCTAGTCAGAGGTTTGACCTCTGACACATCTGTAGCTTTGGGCAGAGGGATTGCCCGAAACATTTTGGTAGAGATCGTTGGCGACAAAAGATAAACACCCAGATATCATATTTCTCGGCCAGCCAAATTGTGGAAAGAGCGCACTTTTTAACGCGATAGCCGGGTTGAAGGTCGACACGTCCAATTTTCCTGGAACCACTGTCAAACACACTCACAGTGAAGTCAACGTGGCGGGAAAAGTCTTTAACATCATCGACCTTCCGGGCACCTATTCTCTGAATCCGTCAGACGAAACAGAAAAGGTTGCTCTGAGCCATCTGTTTTTTCAAGAGCCCGACCTGATCATCAATGTTGTGGACGCCTCGATCCTGGGAAGGAGCCTGGAACTCACTCAAGAGCTCATCGAGCTGGGATATCCTATGGTCATTGCGCTCAACATGATGGACCTGGCAGAAAAGAAGGGCATAAAAACCGATATTCAGAAACTCGAAAAGCTTTTAGGTGTACCTGTTATTCCCACTGTCGCGATCCACGGTCGGGGGATAAAAGAACTCTTGGTTACAGCCCTTCAAACCCTGGAGGAACACAGACCTATTACTCCTTTGAAGTGGACCCGCGATGTGGAAGACAAGGTCGAAGAATTCCAGCGGGCGATACCGGAAAATTTTCCTATTGTCGGGAACCGAAGGTTTGCAGCTATCAAGATGCTAGAAGTGGGCAAACGTTTTTTTATCCAGACCTTGGAGGACATGAGCCCGAACCTCAAAAAAGCCCGGGATAAGGCCAGAGATGACCTCGAAAAAATGCACGGCGTTCCCGCCTATGAGGTGATCTCGGCAGAGCGGCATCATCTGGCTGCAAAAATATTCGAGGAGAGCAGCGAGGTTGTCAGGATACAAAAAATCGGTTGGTTGGAGAGGGCGGATGACATCATTATGCATCCCTTCTTTGGGTATTTGATCCTCGTCGCTGTTTTTCTTGCCTTTTTCTTCATCATCTTTCAGGTGGGAAATCCTCTCGAAGAGATATTGCTCAATCCGCTCAGTAGACTCAGGAGTTTTCTGTCCAGCCAATTTGGCACAGGTATTCTTTTTTATCTTTTGGATGGATTATTACAAGGGATAGGGGGAGGCTTGGCGATCGTTCTCCCTTATTTTTTGCCGCTCCTCTTCATGATGTCGTTCCTGGAAGATATCGGCTATCTATCGCGCGCCAGCTTCTTGATGGATACATTTATGCACCGCATCGGCCTCCATGGGAAATCCATATCTCCATTCATCCTGGGATTCGGCTGTAATGTGCCAGCCATTATCTCCACACGGATCCTGGAATCGCGGAGAGACAAGGTCATTACCACACTCCTCATCCCTTTTATCCCATGCACGGCCAGAACCACGATCATTCTCGCCCTGGTTGCCTTTTATCTGGGCCCTGTCTGGGCATTGGGTTTTTATGTGTTCAACATCATTCTACTGGGAGTGCTCGGAAGGATCATATCCTTTTTTTACAAGGAGCCTTCTCCCGGCTTGATACTCGAGATTCCCACACTAAAAATCCCCTCTCTGAAGAATATCTGGAAAAAGACCTATTTTCAACTAAAGGCTTTTGCGAAATTTGCCTGGCCTGTGTTGATCGCAGGGAGCGTTGTTTTGGCTATCATGCAATTTTTTCACATGGACAGCGTCATCAATGTCATTCTTTCCCCACTTGTCGAAAAAGCCCTTGGATTGCCTCAGGAACTGGGTGTGACTCTGATCTTTGGCTTCCTGCGGAAAGAACTCTCTCTCATTATGATGCTCCAGGCTTTGGGTGTCGATTACCATAATTTGATGTCGGTTATTACCAAAGAGCAACTCATCGTGTTTACGGTATTTGTGAGCTTTTTTATTCCCTGCCTGTCCACTGTGGCCATCATTTGGAAGGAAGTGGGGAAGAAGATCGCATTCATTTCCATAGGATTAAATGTTGCCGTGGCTGTCGTTCTGAGCCTTATCATCAGACTCATTATCAACATTTAGTTTCCCAATCCGATTGAAAGTGTTCGTCTTTATCATCCAATTGGTTTTTTTCTCTTATTCGGGAAAAAGATTTGAAGATCAATTCATGTCCTCTGATTCTATCTAACACATTGATACACTCTGGTATCCATTATTCTGATGAGTCTCGCTTCGTTTTTTTAACTTTTCAGCGAAGATAAAAGATTCTGAGCTGTTTTTGCGCCCAAGATCTTTTCCAATTCTTTAAGAGGCGCCTTCTTGATTTCCCTTACACTTTTGTATTTCGTTAATAATGCTTTTTTCCTCTTTGGTCCAATGCCGGATATCGCGTCTAGAGGAGAGGCAAAGCTCTTTTTAGTCCTTCTTCGACGGTGGTAGGTGATGGCAAAACGATGGGCTTCATCCCTGATATTCTGAAGGAGTTGAAGAGCTGGAGAAGTCCTCTTTAATCGCAGACCGTCTTTTTGGTTCGGGATAAAGATTTGCTCTTCTTTTTTGGCAAGGGAAGCGACAGCAACGTCTTCCACGCCAAGCTCATGCAGAGCTTTTAATACGGCATTGAGTTGTCCCTTTCCGCCGTCCACAAAAACTAAATCAGGCATAAATTCCTGTCCTTCTTTAAGGAGTGACGCATACCTTCTCCGGATGACTTCTTGCAGGCTTGCGACATCGTCAGGTCCATCGACCGTCCTGATCTTGTATTTTCTGTATTCGCTCTTGTTTGGCTTCCCTTCATCAAAGACCACCATCGATCCTACGGATTCATCACCACCCGTGTTTGAGATGTCGAAACCTTCGATGTGCTGCGGCATAGATTTTAATCGCAGCAGATTTTTGAGTTCTGAGAGAGATGTGGCATCAGGTTCTTTCTGTGCCAAGTCTTCTGTGTTCTTTTGGGCCAATTCCAGCAGTTTTTTGTTTTCCCCGCGAATGGGAATAACTATATCTATTTTTTTACCTTTGGCCTGGGAGATCGATGAAGAAATGTTTTTCTCTCTAGAGATCCGAAAAGGCAGGATGATCTTATCAGGAATATCCGGACTTTTTTTGTAATATTTTAAAAGCTCCAAAGAAAGAATACTACTATCCGAAACATTTTTTTTCTTTTTGCGAGACATAACTTCTGTTTCGATGACTTTTCCCTGTCTCATACGAAAAACAGTCAGGTGGACCTCGTTTTGTACTGAGGAATACCCAAAAATGTCCTTATTTTCTTGCTTGGTAGAGATCAGTGTTGGCTTAGCCTTGAGCTGTTCTATCGCTAGGATGAGGTCACGAAGTTGAGCTGCCCGTTCGAACTCTTCGTTGGCCGCCTCTTCTTTCATTTTTTGTTTGAGGTTTCTCAGCAGCTTGTCTGTTTTCCCTTCGAGAAAGAGAAGAGTATCTTCCACTCGTGCTCTGTATTCTGATTCTGATATGTATTGAACACAAGGAGCGGCACAGAGTTTTAAGTCATATTCGAGGCATGGCCGTTTTCTCTTTCCTGGAATAGTCTCCCGGCATCCTTTAATACCAAAAGACTTATTGATCAAATGAATGGTCTTTCGAGCTTGATGAACAGGGCTGAAGGGCCCGAAATATCTAGCTCCATCCGGTTCGACTCTTCGAGTCAGAAATATACCGGGGAAACGATCCTGCAAGGTCACTTTCAGGTAGGGAAAAGCTTTGTCGTCCTTCAAGCGGATGTTAAATTTTGGCTGGTACTGTTGGATGAAATTGTTTTCGAGGAACGTGGCTTCTTTCTCAGAGTCGGTAAAAATGTAGTCGATATCGATGGTTTCCGCCAGGATATTATGCACTTTGGGATCAGACGTGGTGCCGAAATAGGACTTCACTCTGTCTTTCAAAGAACGCGCTTTGCCGATGTAGATGACGTCATTTTCGCTGTTCTTAAAGAAATAGATGCCAGGCTTTGTTGGGAGATCTTCGAGAATAGTTTTGAGATCTCGCTTCTTTTTTTCAGTCATAACCTTCTATCTAATATTTTTTTTCATGTTTATATTAAGTATGGCTCATCTCCAAAAAAGTTGGTAAGGATCCTTTAATTATAAGTTATAAAAAGG
>CAZXJE010000253.1:2046-4988 GCA_964640835.1 uncultured Eubacteriales bacterium | reverse complement strand
CCCTCCTAAATAGAATTTTTACGTCTATGAATACTTACGGAATTACACTGTGAAAAGTTCCTGAAGGCGCTATCCTGACCTTGCAAATTTTAAAATCAGGATTACAGCCACGATCATAACGATTAAAAAAACCACAGCCGATAATTCCGGATTTGCAGTCGCAATTTTCATGCAGGCGTCTTTAATGCGGATGATGTTTGCTTTGGTTAATTTAAGCGTCATAATTACGATCCAACTTAATTCCATAGTTTATTTATATCAATAGTACACATAATTCTCAACTTACTACTCAAATGATTTAAGTCTCTTTAGTAGTCTAATCCTGCTTGCCAGAAGTTTTGTGAATTAGGAATTCATGAAAATAAAAATACTTGACAAACGTTTGTTTAATTATTATATTCTATTGTGAACAAACGTTTGATTAAAAATGCACTCGCGGAGGCTGTTATGAAAATAAAAATATTGCTGATGATGGCGGTCCTCTTATTATCCACACAGCTATCGGCGCAGAGCCTTTTTGAAAGTGCCACAACAAAAGATAAGGAAAAACCCTATGACCTGAACGGATATGTAAGAGCCACGCTGTATTTGGGAGAGTCTGTGGATCAGAATAAAGCCGATATCAGTAGCGCCTACGGCGAAGCCGCGATGAAACTCTCTCTCCACAAAAAGGACTTCGGGGATGCGTTTGCCGAAATCCGTTTTCGCCGGGGGAGTGAATTTAATGAGGAATTATCAGAGGTGAATCTCAGGGAAGTCTATGTCAATGCCTATGTTGGACCGTTTGATTTCAAAATCGGGCATCAGATCGTGGTTTGGGGAAGAGCCGATTCACTCAATCCGACCAATAATCTGACACCGGAGACAATCCTTTTTCGTTCTCCTGATGAAGACGACAGACGCTTGGCCAATTTTCTCATCCGGTCTTATTACAACATACACCTAGTGAGAATCGAAGCCGTTTGGGTGCCTGTCTACAAAGCGTCGTATGTCCCCCTCGATCTTTTGACGCTACCACCCGGTGTAGTCAGAGGAGAGGAGGACTATCCTGTTGCAACTCTTGATAACAGTACATACGCTATCAGGTTGAATTTCGAGTTTCCATCCTTGGATGGATCTTTGTCCTATTTTAATGGTTATAATCCGAGGCCTGGGATTTCCACAGACTCTCTCAACGTGTTTCCTCCCAGCGAGCCTTTTTCGATTTTCCCAAAAGCCTACAGAATGTTTGTGATCGGTGCGGATTTTCAAACGACTGCCGGTGAATATGGTCTAAGAGGGGAGATTGGCTACAGAAAACCACACGGGGATTACAAGGCCGAATTCCATATTCCTAATCCAGACCTTTCCTATGTTTTTGGTATCGATAAAGAGTTCTCCGGCAACTTGAGTGTGATCTTCCAGTACATCGGGCGGTATGTTTTTAATTTTGAAGAACCTTTCACCATAGCCACTCCTGAGGTCGTTCCCGTGATGATGTTGGAAGAGAAGAACCGCATGATTGCTCAGCAGCAGCACGAACTCAGTCATTCGTTCTCATGCCGAGCGGGGTGGCAGTTGCTGCATGAGACATTGGAGTTAGAAGTGGTGGGATTGTATAACCTAACCACAGAGGAATACTTTCTTAAACCCAAAATGAACTATGACATTGCCGATGCGCTCACCTTAACTTTGGGTATGATGGTCTACGGAGGTCCGGAGAACACACTGTTTGGGACCATAGATGAATATTTGAGCGCTGTATTCACTGAGTTTCGACTGTCTTTTTGACCGCGACCGCTTTTAAGGAGGATAGTGATGACGGATAAAAAAAAGAAAGACCCAAAACAGAGAATCCTAGATACCGCCGTTGCTCTGTTTGCACAAAAGGGCTATTCGGCTGTCGGTGTCCGTGAGATCTCCAAAGAGGCAAATGTCAATATTGCGATGATATCCTATTATTTTGACGGGAAAGTCGGCATTTTGAAGGAAATCATCGAGAGTTTTCATAATAAATATCTGCAGATCATCGAGGATGCGTATGATGAAAGCAATCCTCCCGAAGAGTGTGCGAGAGATATCATCTACAACATTATTAATTTTGTGAGAAAAAACAAAGACCTCACTTTGGCCGCCTTCAACGCCATGCCCCTCGATATCCCTGAAATCGAAGATGTCAAAGCGGAAAAGGTTGTCCGGCTAGTAAAGACGATCAGAGGATTAATCGAACGATTCGGCTTAGATCCTAGTGATCCGATTCCTATCAGCATCATCGGGCCGTCTCTTCTGTCCAGCATCCTAACCCATTTTAGGATTAAGCCCGTCCAGAAACATGCCTTTCATCTCAAATTCGATGAGACCTTTTATGCGCGGTACGCAGACATCATCACAACTCTGTTCCTGTATGGGATCACTGGAATAGCAGAGAAAGATGGAAAACCAACACGGAGGTAGAAAATGATCAAAATGCCAGAATTCATAGTGAAATTCCGCTGGGTAATCATTATTGCTTTTATAGCCATCACGATCGTCTTTGCCCGCCAGATCCCTCGGGCCGAGATAGAGTCGGATATGAAATCCATGATTCCCCCGCACTGGGAATCCAGGCTCAATATCGATAAGATCGATGAGGTCTTTGGGGGAACAGATATGTTGATGGTCCTCATCAAAACAGATGATGTTCTTCAACCGGATACACTCGAGCGCGTTAAAAAAATCTCCCAGCAGATGAAAAGGACAAAAGGCGTGGACAAAGTCTGGTCTCTTTTTGATCTCAAGAATATTAAAACAGAAGAGGGCGCCATGATCGTTGATCCCGCTGTCAAGCGAATCCCAAAGAGCGAAGAAGAAATAGAGATCCTCAGAGAGGAAATTTTCGGGAATGACATGGTCTATGGGAGTGTGATATCTGAAGATTTTACGATAACCGCTGTGATCGGTCTCATCCAGAGTGGTATTCCTGA
>CAZXJE010000253.1:0-1946 GCA_964640835.1 uncultured Eubacteriales bacterium | reverse complement strand
ATCTTCTCCAGCCTCAGCAAGCCTGTTTTGCTGACCGGCCTGACGACGATCGCTGGAATGCTCTGTCTTCTCAGCCACTCGATCATCCCCGCCCAGCAACTCGGAATATTGGCCTCTGCAGGTATTGTCTACGCTCTAGCAGCCAGCCTTCTCTTTATTCCGGCCGTAGTTTCTCTACTCCCAAAAGCAAAACCAGTCATCAGAGCCAGCAATGGAAGTGAAAAAAAACCCTTTCTGGAGCGGCTGCTACTTTTTTTCAGCAACGCCGTTTCGGACAAGCCTAAAGCCATTTTGATGGGCGCGCTTCTTTTCGCATTGATTATATCATCTGGTATATTTTTTATTATTATTGAAACTGATCCCAAAGATTACTTTCCTAAAAGTCATCCCATTGTTTACGCGACTAACCTCGTCAACGATAATCTGGGAGGTTCACAGAACATTTCGGTTGTCTACAAGGGAGATATTAAAGACCCGAGGATCATGAAAAAGATCGATAGAATGGAGAAAGATCTGGAAAAATTTCCTGAGGTGGGACTGACGACGTCTATTGCACGGGTGATCAGACAGATGAGCAGAGCTCTCTTTGATGAAGAGGAGGAAAATTATGACAGGATTCCTGATTCGAGAGATGCCGTTGCCCAGTATTTTGAGCTCTACTCCATGAGTGGAGATCCTGAAGATTTTGAAAAGCTTGTAGACTTTCCCTACGAACATGCCATGGTTACCGCCCGTCTCAACACCACAAGCACACCAAAGCTTCATGCGCTTATCCGTAATGTTAATGCTAAAATCGAAGGAGATGAAGATATAGATTTTGTGGGAGGTTTTGGAGTGGTTCTCGCTGAGTTGGCCCACAGTGTCGTTAATGGCCAGGTGCTTTCGCTTGCTATTGCCGTTGTCCTGATCGGGGTGCTTCTGATGATCTTGTTCCGATCGATTGCGGCCGGTCTTATCGCAACGGTTCCTCTGGGTGTCTCAATCGTGACACTTTTCGGATTGATGGGGATTCTCAGCATCGAGCTGAATGTAGCTGTAGCCATGCTTTCCTCGATCATGATCGGAGTAGGTGTGGATTACACGATCCATTTTCTCTGGCGGTACCGTGAGGAACGACAGCAGGGGCTTGAAGAAAAAGAGTCTGTTCGGAAGACACTCACAACAACGGGACGAGGCATTGTGTTCAATGCCTTGTCAGTTGTTATCGGATTTGTCGTTCTTATTGTCTCCGGCTTTATGCCCGTGAGATTTTTCGGATTTCTGGTCGTTGTCTCCATTCTCTCCTGCCTTATTGGAGCGTTGGTCTTGGTCCCGTCGCTTTGTCTTGTTGTCAAACCCAGATTTCTGGAACCCGATAGGGTATCAAAATAGAGGAGGAGTGATATGAAAAAAAGCTTGATAATGTTTTTCTTAATCTGTGTAAGTGCCGTTTCTTTTCCGCTTGATGCCCAAGATGACCTCACTGCAAAGCAGATCGTTGACAGGGCATTTAAGGCCACAAAGATTGCCGGAGCAGAAGCGGTCTCCACGCTAACCATCATAGACAGCAAGGGGAGAGAGCGCGTCAGGGAGATCGCCATGGTATCCAAGCTTTATGACGATGGAGAAACAGAAAAAAGGCTCATTCGTTTTCTCTCACCGGCGGATGTCAAAGGCACGGGCCTTCTCACCTACGATTATGAGAAGGAAGATGATGACATGTGGTTGTTTATGCCTGCTTTGCGGAAGACAAGGAGGATCGTCAGCAGTGAAAAGGCAAAGAATTTCATGGGCTCTGAATTCTCCTATGCGGATATGACTCCTCCCACTCTGGATGATTTTACATACACCATACTGGGAAAATCTGAGGCCGAGGGGGTGGTGTGCTGGGAGATTGAGATCATCCCAGTCAATGATGATGTCGCTGATGAGAATGGATTTTCCAAGCGCGTTATCCACATCGCAAA
>CAZXJE010000252.1:0-4999 GCA_964640835.1 uncultured Eubacteriales bacterium | reverse complement strand
ATGTACCATGCCCGTCCAGCCCTTCTCACGGTTTTCTCCACCACACAATTGGAACTCTCAATCATGCAATCTGATTCCCGTCATCAAGGTTTTGGAATTGTTTACGTAGTCCGTGAAAAACTTGAGATTTTGTGAGGTTTGTCTATAATGAGTAATCCGCACTCTTTGGATCAAAACGGTGAAAGACAAGATATGAGAAAGGAAGTAAAAGTCGCCATCATTGACAATTCCATCAATCCTTCTGTCTATACACCTGTGGCCCATTGGACTGCTTTTTTGGAAGGCGAATGGCAGGCATTCACTGCGAGAGAACATCACTTCCCAAATCTGGATGAAGAATTTACTCATTTGATCTTAACGGGTTCAGAAGCCTCTATCCTTGAAAGGGAACAATGGGTTCACGAGGAAATTGAACTCACTCTTGAAGCTGTAGAAAGGAAAATTCCCGTTCTCGGAAGTTGTTGGGGACACCAACTTCTGGCACTAGCGTTTGCAGGGCCGGCTCATATTCAACGCAGCGACTGCCCTGAGATCGGCTGGATCCCTGTGGGGATTACAGAGGAAGACACTCTTTTGGGTAAAAAAGGGCAGGAGTTTGTCTTTTCCAGTCATTTTGATGAAGTTGTAGGTCTCGGCGACGATTTTGTAGTGTTTGCATCAAGTGAGAAATGCCAAGTTCATGCTTTTCAATGGAGGACAAATCCCGTGTGGGGGATCCAGAGTCATCCAGAGATGAGTATTCAAGCCGCCCAACACTATCTCTGGGAGAATGTTTCTTCCAATCATGAGTCCTGTTCTCTCTTCAGAAGTGCGCTGAATTCAACACCGAGAGATACAGGGATGATCCATGCGGTGATCAGGAATTTCCTGGATTATTCCAAATCTTAATCGAAATAATAATTTCTGAACATATTCCATTCGATCTTCGGGAAACATCGATGACAATGATACAGAAAATACTAATTTACAGGAATTTTCCCTTGACAAAAGACATCATTTAAATATATTTTTAATTATACTAGAGGAATCAGTGTCTCAATCATTCTCTTGACTGGAAAGGAGGCAGAATGAAAAGAAAAATATTCATGGTTTTAGTCATTGGCGTCCTCGTCATATTTACTGTTAGTACTTTTGCTGAAACCACAAAACTCAAACAGATAGGCCGTTATACGCTCGTGCGGATCAAAGGAGAAGTTCCTACGGCCGAAGTGATGAAGATCTTGGTAGATAAATACGCAGGTGATATCAAGTACGGTTTTGACGTTGCGGGTTATGGGGATGTTTACCTCCCCTTTCTCGATCAGATCAAAACAGCCTCCTTTAAGGACGCAGAATTGCCGATAGGACAGAAATTTATGTGGATGCTGTTCCGCTCAAGAGGCAAGGTGAAGGTTGCAGAGGATTTGGAATGGGCCGGGGAAAAGCCTCTTCCGGTATTCGTGTTTAAAGTTCAAAAGGATTTTAAACACTACACATTCATTATCCCCAAACCATGCGGAAATGTCGCTCTTGTCGGTGTTGAAGAGATCATCCCGGATGCCATTTGCGATATTCAAGTCAGTCCTGTCAAGGCCAACATCAATGATCCCATTTCTGTGGACATGAGTGGCTCTTTGCACGCCAAGTCGATGGAAGTGGAAATATTCAATTCAGAGGGAACTAAAGTCGCTACACAAACATTGGCGCCAGATTCTCCTAAATGGCAGACAAAGTTCGATAGTCCAGGCGAGTATGTGTTCAAGGCTAAAGCACTCAACGTTGAAGGAAAACCATCCACAAATGCGTGTGAAGCGAAAACCTACATCAACGCTCCGCCCACATGTAAGCTCTGGACATCGTGTCTTCCCTGTAAGAATTTTGTGGGACGGCCGATAACGATCGATGCCTCGAATTCTACGGACCCGGACGGACAAGTGGCCAAGGCCGATTTTCAGATCACCGATGAGACTGGAGCCGTTGTCGATACTTACATGGATTCGGATGGCCCATTCACCTGGGAGAAGGTTTTTGAAAAACCTGGCACTTATTCCATTACCCTAGTTGTCACAGACGATTTTGGAGCCATGTCCGAGCCATGTAAACTCGATCTTGAAGTTACGCAGAAAACGTTGTTTGGTGTCGCGGATATTGGACCGGCATTAGCAAAAGGCAGTTATGGCAATTTTCTAGATGCACGCGTCGGATTACAGTATTTCCTCGTTCCTGAACAATTCAGTCTGATTGTTGAAGCAGGAGGGGCATTATCAATCGCAAATAGCGAGGCGTGGAATAGCTTCTTCCTGACAAATGTCACTTTTAACTACCATGCCGATGCGTTTTTCATCGGAGCCGGAGCGGGTTATGCATCCAAAGTTAAAGAGGAACGAGACGGAGACACATTTTTGCTCGGAAACATCGGATACGAAATATTCAACAACTACACAACTGCAGGCCAGATCTTCTTCGAAACACATTTCCCGCTTGGTGAAGGACGGTCTTTCTCCAAAAACCACAAATTGCTGTTCGGATTCAGGATGCTTTTCTAGAAAGAATTTGTCATTGAAATTCATGGCCAGGGATTTTTCCCTGGCCTTTTTTTTCAAGTGTAAGCGTTGATTACAGCGTAAAGCGCACAGAAAAAATAGCAAGAAGTACGTGAAATGAAGAGAAAAAAGATCGCACTTATCGGAGCTGATGGCCAGTTAGGCACGGAACTTGCTAAAGTCCTGGGCGATCAGGAAATCTATTCATTTTATTATCCTGAGTTCGATGTGACTGAAGCAGTCAAAACGAGCAAAACCATCCGATCCCTCTTGCCCGATGTGATCATCAACACATCCGCTTACCACAGAGTGGATGAATGCGAGGACCATCCGGAGGAATCTTTTGCCGTGAACACGATAGCCGTCAGAGACCTTGCCTGCCTTTGCCGGGACTTGGATGCGGCCTTGGTCCATTTCAGCACGGATTATGTCTTTGACGGTAAGAAACAAACACCATACATCGAGGACGACCTTCCAAATCCTCTGAATCTTTATGCTGTTTCAAAGCTTGCTGGTGAATATTTTGTTCAGAATATCCCCCAAAAGTACTTTTTGATCCGGACCTGCGGACTATTCGGTGAATCCAGCTGTAAGGGAAAGGGAACCAATTTTGTTGACACGATGATCAGCTTGGAAAAGCGGGGAGAAACGATAAGAGTTGTGAATGATCAATGGGTGACACCCACGTCCGCGTATGAACTCGCTCAGAGAGTTTGTGAACTCCTCCAGACAACTCATTGGGGATTGTACCACATGACAAACGAGGGGATATGCTCATGGTATGAGTTCGCTAGGACGATCTTTAAGTTAATGGGGTCTGAGATCCGAATAGAAGCCGTTGATTCCCAGTCCTATGGAGCCAAAGCCCGGAGACCTGCTTATTCCATTCTCGAAAACAGGAATGCTAAAAAGATCGGGATTACTCCTTTTTCCCGCTGGGAAACTGCGTTGGAAGTGTATTTAAAAGAAAAAGGTTGTACGACTCGTTAAAAAAACTTTCCGAGTTTTGTGATCTCGTCATTGTAATATTTACGGTACAAAATCTCCCACTCTCTGCTTCCTTCTTTGATGGCCTTTTTCTGAGATCCGATCTTTTCAATAGCACGTTTATCTATCAGGTCATAAAGATTCATTTCCTCTTCGATACTCTTCACTATAGTGAGTCGAATCTCATTGGATTCATCGAGGAATTCAACGTCGTCATTCTTGAACAGCTCGTTGAGAATCTGTCGGGCTAGAAAGTTTATCTTCTCTCTGGATAGCCGAATACTCACAGCACTATGTTCCTTTCCTTTGCCAATTTGGTCTTGATCATCCGAAACATGGTTTGGTATTCGATATTTTCTTTCCTGATCTTCTCCATGTGCTGGTTAAGGATTTCGCGCACTTCTTGGTCCAGTTTATCTTCGTTCAGGAATTCTTCTGTGATGAGGTTTGAAATGTCAGTAATGAGATCATTTTTGCTCTCGGCAATGATCTTTTCTTCTTTTAACAGATTTCTAACGATAATGAACGCCATGTGTTCGATCTGAATCTTGTTTAGTCTCATTTCCTAAATACAATACAATACCTCTCCCCAAAATTCAAGGCTTATACCCCCAAATTCGTTTCTGTGTTGATCTCAATCACTGGATAAATAATAAAAGGTTGTAAATATTCTTAACATTTTTACAGAGGGGAATATTGGAATTACTGGAATGTCGTGACAATGATGAGTACCTTCAAAGATAGAATCAGGTACTCATTATTGTGATGAACCCGATAATGAGGCTTCAGATCCCAGCTATTTATCTTTAGATGAAAGATAAAGGGAGTAAGAGAAGCCACCTATACAAATGGTGAAGACAAAAACCATAAATATTATGGCATCAAAACTCATCGTGTGTACGCTCCATCCTTTTTGTAATGATTTTGTTCAAAATGATAAATATGACTATTGCAACAGTCAATTGGAACAGAACAGTCCCCAGTGAAGATTCTGCGTTTATTTTGAGCCAGTTTTCTGGATCTGAGGAGTAACTCTGCCAAAACCACCAGAATATCATTGCGAAAAATTGGAGGGGGAGGAAGATATAAACAACAATATCAAACCACTTTCCTGTTTTTTTTGCCTTTTCTGGAAGAGATATGACTTCTTTACGAAATCTTCTGGATCTGTATTTAAAGACAGCAACAGTGAAAAAGAAACCGCTAAACAAAAGACCTATACTCCAGACCAAATCCTGATTATTGAAAAATCCCATGCTTATAGCAGAGGGAAGACCGAAGAGAAATCCCAGGATCGCAACTAGAGAGACAGATTTTTTTCGAGTCATCCCAGTGTCCATAAATATTCGCGTGACCAGCTCTATCATAGAGATAAGGGAAGAAAAGGCGGCAAAAGAGAGAGCCAAGAAGAACAGTGCTAGAAAGAACGAACCAGCGGGTACATTCGCAAAAAGTTTTGGTATCCAGATGAATGTCAATCCCTGATTGTC
>CAZXJE010000251.1:0-5085 GCA_964640835.1 uncultured Eubacteriales bacterium | reverse complement strand
ATGCTCAAGATCTACAATATCCACACTACCAGGTACTCATTAGTATGAAGAGCCTAGCCTACAAAATAGTGTATTTAAGCTGTTTTTCAGGCAGTTAAACATGCATAACTTATTTATTTTCATGAAATTACATCAGCCAAAGCACAATATTGAAAGCACAATATTGCAAAGCAGAAAGACCAAAGGAATGACCATAAGTATTTTTTTCATTTAAACCTCCCTTAGTTGAAAACCGTTAATAATATTAAAAAAAAGACTATCCTTCCATAACATACTTGTGATTACAGCAGTCGTTTCCCTGCATTAGAGTTTTTGTACGTAAAAATTTGATGTTTGGGTTGTATGCACTAGCCATAGCGAAATCAGGATAACAGATAGCAGCATAGCCAATATCTGACGCATCTGCCTCACGAAAAGTCTTTGCCCATAGACACTCTGTAATTCTTAATTCTAACGCACCCTCTGATTCTTCAACAATTTCATACGTCAAAGCTTTTTGAAAGATAGGATTTACCTTCATATAAACAGCCATTGCAGCCAGGTCTCTCTTGGGAAGACTTTGCGTCATTCTTTTCATTTTTTCTGCCCCAACTTCAGAAGAGGCTTCTTTTAACATCTCAATAAATTTATCGTCTCCCATAAAATTTGAAATATTTTCCATGAGAGGGATAAAGTAGCCCTGAAAGGTAAATCGATAGACCTCTTGAATACTCATTCCTGAATCTGATAGGAATTTGTGTCTTTCATTTGAGACTTGGGATTTTTTCTCTGATTGACCTAACGCTAATAACTGATTCCCCCCAAAACAAAATAGTGTTCCTACTGGCAGAACCCTCTTAAGAAACTGCCTGCGACTTGAAACAAACTTCGATGTCTTAATAATCACAAAGCCCCTCCTTTACTTGATTTGATTTATAGATATGGGGATAGAAATATGCCTTTTTGATGAAGACAAAAATTCATCCCTCTTGCATTAAACATACTGTCCCCCAGCGGTGACTCTTTGACTTATATCATAAAAAGAACTGGGATTAAAATGATAAAAAGCGATTTTACTTGATATTTCCTATAATATAGATATAATTAGTAGGAAACATTTTTGTTTGTGTTACGTATATATAATAAAAGGAAATAAATTGAGAAAGGAAATTAAGATGAAATTTGGATATAAGGTTGCAATCCTTTTTATGGCAGTTTTTATCTCTATAGTGGGGTTTAATATGATTGCCTCGTCTTACTATCTTTACTTGAAGTAAGAAATGAAGCAGTCCATAAAATTATAGGGAATTATCTGGATAGCGCCTGGAGAGACTCGAACTCCCAACCCGCTGCTTAGAAGGCAGGGAGTCTAACAAGAAAGACTTCTCCCTACTTGTCACCAGCCTGTCACAGAATTTGCTTAAGATCGCCTACTTTTGCGTACGGTTGCTAAAACGGAAAACAGCCAATTACCTCTGGCGGGAAGGTGTGGGAGTCGAACCCACCCGGGACGTTTTCACAGCCCCACACTGGTTTTGAAGACCAGAGAACATTGTGATATATTAAATGTAGCTCTCTTTTGCCAGCTGGAGAGAGCTCCCACTTTTTGATTCCTAACATCAACCCCCTTTTACTGATACACATCCGATACTTATTTCGTACTCACACAATTTATTAAAAAGCAATTGTCTATTTTCAACACGTTTATTCGCATAAACAATAGAAACGTGATATTCTATTCAAGCAATTCCTGGCAAGTATTACTCAGGAGGCTAACTGTGAAAATTCTCCTAATTTATCCGAAATATCCTGACACTTTTTGGAGCTTTAAATATGCTCTGAAGTTCGTTTCAAAAAAAGCATCTTTTCCTCCTCTGGGATTATTAACTGTGGCTGCGATGCTTCCCAAGGAATGGGATAAAAGGCTTGTTGATATGAATGCTTCTGCTCTAGCCGAGGAAGACCTTAAGTGGGCTGATTATGTATTTATCAGCGCTATGGTCGTTCAGAAAGAATCTGCAATGGAAGTCGTAAGAAGATGCAAAAAATTGGGAATCAAAATAGTAGCAGGCGGGCCTCTTTTTACCACCGGATATGAAGAATTTGTGGATATAGACCATTTTGTTCTCAATGAAGCTGAGAGTACACTTCCATCTTTTCTGGATGATTTCGAAAACGGAAGAGCCCGACGTGTTTATACCTCTAAAGAGTGGCCTGATATAGGAAAAACTCCTTATCCACAATGGGAACTTATCAATATGAAGAAATACGAATCAATGTGCATCCAGTATTCCAGGGGCTGTCCTTTCAATTGCGAATTCTGCGATATCATCGTTCTGAATGGACGCAGACCTCGGACTAAGAGCAAAAACCAGATTTTAGGCGAACTGGAAGTTTTGTATGCACAGGGCTGGAGAGGAGGAGTGTTTTTTGTCGATGATAACTTCATAGGTAATATAAAAAGACTGAAAATGGAAATTCTTCCTCCTTTAATCGATTGGATGACACAGAAAAAACATCCTTTTTATTTTTTCACTGAAGCTTCTATAAATCTCTCCGATGACGAGGAATTGATGCAATTAATGGTCAAGGCAGGATTTAACAGAGTTTTTATCGGTATTGAAACTCCGCACGAAGAAAGCCTCACAGAATGCAATAAATATCTGAACAAGAATCGTGACTTGATAGCCTGTGTAAAAAAAATCCAGGACAATGGTCTTGAAGTTCAAGGAGGATTTATCGTAGGTTTTGACAGCGATCCTCCTTCAATTTTTGAAAAACAGATAAGTTTCATTCAAAAGAGCGGAATTGTCACTGCTATGGTTGGAATGTTGAATGCACCTCGTGGAACAAGGCTTTATAGCCGTTTGAAAAGAGAAAATAGATTGTTGGAAGATTCATCTGGCGATAATACAGACTTTTCACTCAACTTCATCCCTAAAATGAATGTTGAAACACTCATGAATGGCTATAATAAAATCCTCAATACGATTTATTCACCCAAACACTACTATAAACGGGTGATAACATTCTTGAAGGAATACAAACCTAAAAAGACACAAAGCCATTTCAAACTTTCTCACCTCAATGCATTCCTTAAATCCATCTGGTTTTTGGGGATAAAAGGAAAGGGACGATTGCACTATTGGAAACTCATTTCGTGGACTTTAGTAAGGCGCCCCCGCTTCTTCAGCCTTGCAATTACATTTGCTATTTATGGATTCCATTTTCAAAAAGTTGTGGGAATTTAACATATTACCTACCCTCCTTCTGCCTTTGCTGAAATTATATCGTAATCTCTGGATGTATTCAATTAATGGAATTCTATCTCATCTCAGGACCGATTTAAGTGGCTTTGAACTGATGTGGGTGATAATTCCTTTCCCACCCCTAAAAGTGGTTCCCCGGGCAGAACTCGAACCTGCAACCTTTGGATTGATTTCCAGCCACTCCATCCTCATCGAAAGCCTCGTTTGTATCCACAAGTTGAATTCTAATGGCTGTTCAGGATGGGTGTTCACAATCACTCTATTCATTTGAATGCCTCTACAACTTTCACCTTTTCCATTTAGAAGTCACAGCATCATCAACTGAATCGTAGCCCGGAATGTAAGGCTTGAGGTCCAAAATGGGCGTTTCATCGAATGCATCAATTTTTTCCAGCTCCACTACATTGTTTTCCACAGACAAAATACGACACAGACTCAGCGCAATAAGATTGGGGCGAAAGGGAGACCGACAGGCGAAAACACCCGTCAATGGGTTTTCAGGATTCCCGCATGGATGCACTTGAAGGATAGAACGTTTTTCAACACTATCGTTGCGGTCAAACCACCAAAACACCCACACATGAGAATTCTTGTCGAGCCCCTTTAAAGCTGGCTCATATTTTTTCTCCAATATGAGCTTCGTGCTTTCTTTAACCTTACTAATCATGCCAATCGGTTTTAGAATGAATTGCTCTTTCTGTTCGTGAGCAGTTGCAAAGAACAGAATAAACAGAAAAGCCAGAATGAACAATCGTCTCATTTCGATATCTCCCTTACTATTCTATTTGCCTTCTCCTTTTCCGTCTTTTCAGTACAGGCAACCTTCCTCTTTTCCATATCCATATGGTCAGCGAGCTTGGCGTTCTCTCCAGAGTCGGGAATAGAAGACAGCACCCAAAGGGCCTAATGTTTCGACTACTCTTAAGCGAAATATCTGGCAGGAGCTTCTGAATGAACTCTCCGGTCCTCTCGGCTTCCTTATGGCTGACGGTGAGAAAATAGAAAGTTACTTTTTCTCTTCTGATGGTTCTGAAGGCTGTGGAGGAGTAATTGTAAAGCCAAGTTGCTGCAACACTTGAAGCACATTGAAATAAACCCATTCCTCCACTATTTTTCCCTCATCCACTCTATCTATGGCGACTCCTGAAAACTGAACCTTCTTCCCTGTCGCATGGATATCGCCAAGAGGTGTGTGAAATGAACCTGTATTGGCTCCGGAAAATGTCCACACCCAAATAATCTTATCACCTTTAACAATCGTCTCATCTAGTGCGGCATGTAAATCAGGGAAAGCTTTATGTGTATATGAATAATACTCTTTCAAGGCATCGAGACCGACGATGTCTTCAGGAGAACTGCAATCATGCACCACAACCTCTGGAGCATAAATCTCATCAAGCAAGGCCAGGTTGACCTCATTCCTGGCTTTTACATAAATGTCGCCAAGGGCTTTCGCTTCTTCATTAGTGATTCCCTCCTCAGCTTGCTTCTGGCAACTGAAAGTAATGCAAAGAAGTAATGCCAGAGGAATGATTGTGATGAATTGAAATAATGATTTTTTCATTTAATCCCTCCTTGCTGGATTCATGATGCTCCCCAGCGGTGACTCTTTGACATATATCACAAAGAGAACTGGGATTCAAATGAGGAGTGCAGACCTCTCCCCTTGTGTCAGCTGTGTGTCAGAATTTGAGTAAACCTGCCTAACTATGGATATGGTTGACTAAATAGAAAGTATAGTCGAAAAACAGAAATTCCAGGGATTTTCCAGAGGTAACAGGAGTGCCGGAGGAGGGAGTCGAACCCACACTCACCGTGAAGTGAACTGGATTTTGAG
>CAZXJE010000250.1:0-5162 GCA_964640835.1 uncultured Eubacteriales bacterium | reverse complement strand
GTTTCCCAAACAGTCCGTTCGGGGAACGGACCCTACATTTGCAAAAAGGGGACAGGCTGCTTTTTTAATTACCTCTATAAAAAGTAGCCTGTCCCCTTTTAATTGTCCGCTAGTGGACAGGGAATGTGCGGGTGTAAGACAACTTTCCAGCCTCTTTATCGCCAATCGCCTTTTTACCCCATGAAATCCTTTTGGTACATTTTTTGCTTTAATAGAGTGAATACTTTCAGATAAAGAAAGCATTCATAGTATTATGACGAATTCGGGAGATCAAACATGATAAGAAGCTACATGAAATTAACCCTGAGAAACTTGCAAAAACACAAGGGCTATTCATTCATTAACATATCCGGCCTTGCCATCGGCATGGCTTGCTGCATCCTGATCCTTCTCTATGTGGCGGATGAGCTTAGCTATGACACTTATCATGAAAAGGCAAATCGCATCTATCGCGTTGGTGCCATCAGCTCGATCGGCACAACTAGCCGTCACTATGCGACTGTTCCGCCTGCCCTCGCCCCCGAACTGGTCTCCTCCATCCCCGAGGTTGAAGCCGCCGCCAGAATTTTCGACTCCTTCGAGCTCCAGGGCCGCCTGGATGAGCAAAATATCAGGATACCGGATGTGTTCTTTATGGATCCGACATTTCTTGACATTTTTACTTATGAACTCATCGCGGGTGATCGATCCAAAATCTTCGCCAATCCGGACTCACTCGTCATCACTCAAGCGACCGCCCAGCGCCTATTCGGTGAAGCCGACCCCATCGGTAAGGCCATCACACTACCACCCGATAGATCGATCCAGATCACAGGGATTATCAAAAACGTTCCCAAAAATTCCCATTTCCTCTTTAATGGAATTGTCCCGACCACATTTCTCAGAGATCAGGAAGGCCGTCCCCACCCTGTGCTAGCTGCCCCTTATTTCTGCGAGGTGTATGCCTACATTCTGCTCAATGAGGATGCCGATCCCAAAGACGTCGAACAAAAGATCATGGCCACCCATGAAGCCAAATGGGGGGAGATGTTCAAACAGAGGGGGACCACACGGCAATACCCTCTCATGAGGTTGAAAGATATCCATCTCCGATCGACCGACGAATATGAGATCGGAATCCCTGGGGATATCAACAACATCTATCTATTCTCGGGCATCGCCTTTCTGGTGTTGATCATCGCCTGTTTCAACTTCATCAATCTCTCTACGGCTCGATCGACCGGGCGAGCCCGTGAAGTCGGAATACGAAAAGTTTTTGGATCGAACAAAAAACAACTCATCCGGCAATTCCTGAGTGAATCCATTGCCGTCTCACTCATCAGCCTCTTTCTCGGAATCGCATTGGTCATGACTGTTCTCCCTCTTTTTAACAACTTATCCGGCAAGCAATTCGAACAGACCCAGCTTTTGAAATTGCCCGCACTCCTCGGCTTTCTGGGCATCATCATCCTCACAGGATTTATCGCCGGCAGTTTTCCCGCCTTCATTCTCTCTGCTTTTCAGCCCGTGATGGTTTTAAAGGGAAAATTCAGCTCAGCATCCAAGAACAGTTCACTTCGAAAAATTTTGGTCGTTGTTCAGTTTGCCATCTCGATCTTCATGATCGTGGGTATCCTGACAATGATCAGGCAGTTAGATTACATGAAAAACAAGGACCTGGGCTTTAATAAAGAGCAGCTTCTGGTGACTCAATTCTTTGGCAGCCGCCGCGAAGAAGAGAATGCCCAAAGATTCGATGCCCTCAAAGACCGCATCCAAAAAAATCCCAACATCACTGCCATCTCATTTTCGGCCAACATACCCGGTGGCGAATTGGGATACGACGCCTATTTACCCGAGGGACGGAGCGATGATGAAACCGTGAGAGCCAGGAATTACTGGGTGGATTTTGACTTTGTGAAAACCTACGGCATGGAAATTGTCCTGGGAAGAGATTTCTCAAGAGAATTTTCAACAGATGCCGGAGAGGCGATCATCATCAACGAAAAAATGGCGCAAGCTCTCGGATGGGGCGACGACTGCCTCGGGAAGCGCATATACAACATCGCCCGCGATAAACGCCTGGGAAGGATCGTCGGAGTCGTCAAGGATTTTCACAGCGGAAGCATGAAACTGGAGATCAGTCCGGTCATCCTCAGCTGCGAGCACGATTTCTTCGCATTTGTCAATGCCCGGATCCTCCCGGTCAATGTGCCCTCTACTCTGAGCTTTTTAGAAAATAGTTTGAGAGAAGTCAGTCAGCAGGTTTTCCCTGACAGAGAATTCACGTTTGATTATCATTTTGTGGATGATAATTTCAGGAACAAGTATGCCGAAGAAGAAAAGGCCAGGGAGGTTTATATCATCTTTGGAGCACTCGCTGTTTTTATTGCCTGTTTAGGTCTCTTCGGGTTAGCCTCATTTACACTTGAACAGCGGACAAAAGAGATCGGGGTCCGCAAAGTGCTAGGTGCCTCGGTGAACAATATTATTTTCTTACTCTCTAAAGAATTCGCTAAGCTGATCCTGATCGCAAATATCGTCGCCTGGCCGTTCGCCTTTTTCGCCATGAACCGGTGGTTGGGGAATTTTGCCTATCGTATCGGTATAGGCTGGGATATCTTTGTCTTCTCTGGTGTCCTCGCCATCGTCATTGCCCTTGTTACCGTGTGCTTTCACTCGGTTAGAGCCGCCCTCTCCAATCCAGCCACAGCATTACGTTATGAATAAAATTGTACTTGGTACATTTATCGTCTTATGTAGGGACCGTTTCCCAAACGGTCCGTTTATGAAACGGATTGTACATCGTAGTTCATCGGGCCGTTTGGGAAACGGTCCCTACATCGGTCAGCTCGGGGAGCTGACCCTACAGTAAAAAAAGGGGCCTGGCACCTTTTATGTCACCTTTTACCAGGGGTAAAAGGAAAGACCACCTGTCCCTATTTTTATATGATGCATAATAGTGGTATTATTGCATACTAATAATAAATAAGGAGAAAGATCATGAAAGGATTAAAAACCGGAGTTATCATTTTGCTAGTCTTTTTTGGACTCGCTTCGACATCCTGGACATCGGACAACATTCACGAAGCGATTATCAAAGGAGAACTGGGTGCCGTCAAGACCATTCTTGAGACAAACGCAGACCTGCTTGAAGCAAGAAATTCCGATAATTTCACTCCACTCTTACTTGCATCCATCCATGGCCGGACTGAGATCCTCCGGTTCCTGATCGAAAAAGGTGCGGATATCCATGCGGGTGACAACGAGAACAGCACAGCACTTCACAATGCCGCCGCCCAAGGGCACTCTGCAGTTCTCTCGCTGCTGATCGACAAAGGAGCGAGAATAAACCAATGCGATGGGAATGGGATGACTGCCCTTCATTTTGCTGCCTCCTACGGCCGTCCTGAGTGTGCCAAACTCTTGCTTGAGAAAGGCGCGAATGTCAATGCCAGGGAGATCAACGGAAGGACTCCTCTCTTTTTTAATGCCAGACAAGGAAGCTCACAGATCTTCCGGCTCCTTTTGGACAAAGGAGCCCTTGTCAAAGTCTACAACAACTTCGACCGCAGTCCGCTGGTCTATGCATTATGGGGTGGCCATAAAGATCTCGCCCGCCTTTTGATATCCAAGGGCGTAGACGTCAACAAGAAGGACACAGAAGGCTATACGCCACTTCACCAGGATTGTATCGTTGGCAGAACTGACTTCGCCAAACTTCTTGTCCAGGAGGGAGCAGATATTGAACTCTCAGATAACAATGGCCTTTCGCCTCTCCATCTTGCGGCTTATCACAATAGGGGCGACATTGTTGTCTACTTGATCGAGGCTGGTGCCAATGCCCAACGAAGAGACCCTCTTGGTGATACCGCCCTTCATGGCGCGGCCTGGCATGGAGATACAAAATCAGCCGTCGCACTGCTTGATATAGGCGCTGAGATAAACGCCAAAAACAATCAGAATCGAACGCCTTTGGATTATGCGGTTATGGCCGGGCATTCAGAAGCTGTTCAGTTTCTAACGAGTAAAGGGGCCCAACCTGGCGCAAAAAAGATCGAATCCATGGGTGGACGGGGGATTCCCTCAACCATCGGTGAGGGAGAAACCAAACCTATTCAAATGACCGTCCTTTACGATAACTATGTGGCTGCTGAAGGCACCAAAGCAGAGTGGGGTTTTTCCTGCCTGATCCAAGGCACAACAAAAACAATCCTTTTCGACACCGGTGGAAATCCGGATACATTCAGACACAATGTTAGTTTTCTATCCGTCGACCTGAATATTGCTGATGCTGTTGTCCTTTCCCACGAGCACTGGGACCATGTCGGTGGACTTCCTGTAGTATTCGAGACTAACATAAAAGCTCCCATCTACATCCCCTATAGTTTTCCTTATGATTTTGTCAGGAAAGTGGAAGTTGCGGGTGCAAAGGCTGTTCCGGTGAACGAAGCCGTTTCCGTTTGCGACCATGTCTACCTTACGGGTCAGATGGGAACCAGAATCAAGGAACAGTCGCTAATCGTGAATACGCCAGCAGGACTCGTTATCGTGACCGGCTGTTCTCATCAAGGGATTGTGAACATCGTCAAAAAAGCGAAAGAATTACTGAATCGAGATGTTTATCTGGTCTTCGGCGGTTTTCACCTCATGGGGCATTCAGAAGAGGAGGTCAGGGCTATCATCAAAGATTTTAAGGAGTTGGGCGTAGAAAAATGCGGGGCCACTCACTGCACAGGTGATCGTGCCATTCAGCAATTCAAGGATGCTTATGGCGAAAATTATGTCGAGATCGGTTCGGGAAGAGTCCTCCGCTTTGGGAAAAAGGGGCTTCAGTAAAAAAAGTATTCACCGCCGCAAGTATCATCCAGAATAAGGGATAGCCGATTTTAATGTAGGGTTTCTTCCCCGATTGGACTGATGAGTTACCTTGTAGGGTCTGTTCCCCGAACAGACCTTTTGGGAAATGATCTCTGCATTTATTCAGCCAACAGACTTCTTGTTTTTCTTCCCGTTATAAAAATTCCTGGAAAACCCATTTTAACAATAGCTCTTCAAGAATGACGACTTGATTTAGCAGGTCTTCACATTGAAAAAAAACAGAAAATCCTTTATAGTTTTCTAACGACCTGCCGGAGTGGCGAAATTGGCAGACGCGCTGGACTCAAAATCCAGTTCACTTC
>CAZXJE010000249.1:0-5195 GCA_964640835.1 uncultured Eubacteriales bacterium | reverse complement strand
GTTGCTGGATATGTAAAACTCGACTCTTTCCACACGACCCATGGAAGGGCTGTCCCTTTCGCTACCGGTCTTAAGCTTGCTAATCCCGATATGAAAGTTGTGGTTTTCTCAGGGGATGGCGATATTTTTGGCATCGGCGGCAATCATTTTATTCACGCGGCCCGACGAAACATGGACATCACCATCATCTGTGTCAACAACTTCAACTATGCGATGACAGGCGGACAAGTTGCAGCCACTACTCCGATGACGGCGAATGCATCGACCGCTCCTTACGGGAATTTTGAGTATTCCTTCAGCCTCCCCTACCTCGCAGAGGCTTGCGGAGCCACGTATGTGGCCCGCTGGACCGCCCTCCATATGCGCCGCGTGACCAAGTCGATCCAGGAGGCCCTCAAACACAGAGGTTTATCCTTGATAGAAGTAATCACCCCCTGTGTCACTCTTTATGCACGGAGGAACCGTCTCGGCGATGGTTTAAACCTGATGAAATATTACTATGACCAGTCTGTCATCGAGCACGGTGCTGATACGAGGACTCTTGATATCTCGTATCAAGGGAAACTCGTCTGCGGCAAGTTCGTCCATAAAGAAAAACCGACATTCCTGGATGCCATGAATACGCATATGACGAATGTCCTGGGGGACGATTACGAACTTTACGGGAGAATCAACAATGACAACGACTGAAATCAGGTTTTCGGGTTTTGGAGGACAGGGCATCATCCGCTGCGCACTCATCTCTGGAAAAGCACTTTCACTCTACGACGGATTGAATGCATCGATGAATCAGAGTTTTGGGCCGGAAGCCAGGGGAAGTGCCTGTGCATCACAGCTCGTTGTGTCTGACGCTCGTGTTCTCTACCCCTACATCACGAATCCGCATGTCCTCGTATCCATGTCACAAGAAGCTTACGACAAGTACGAACCAGAACTGCTTGATGATGGAACCCTTATCATTGATGCGGATCTGGTGAAACCCAAACCTCTCCGGGGAAAAATAAAAATGTTCGCGATCCCTTCGACACGATTTGCCGAAGAATTGGGGAACCGGATCATAGCCAACCTGGTCATGCTGGGATTTTTCACAGCGGTAACCAAACTTGTCACTGCGGATGCTATGAAAAAGGCCCTGCCCGGATTAGTCCCAGACAGATTCCTCGACCTCAATAAGAGGGCTTTTGATAAAGGCTATGAATATGGTCTCAGGATCCTCGAGGAATCCAAGCAAAAACCGGTAAAGGTAAAACCTAAAGCAAAATCCAAAGCAAAAGTTAAGGCAAAGGCTAAACCAAAAGCTAAGGCAAAACCCAAAAGATAGTAAAAAGGTAAGCATAAAACGCAGAAAGTAGGGTCCGTTCGGGGAACGGACCGATAAGAAAATGAGAAAAAACAAAAAACACACAGTAAGGATTAAAAAATGAAGAAAAAGACAGGTGTTTTTGTTTGCCATTGCGGCATAAACATTGCGGGCACGGTGGATGTCAAAAAAATGGCCAAAGACCTTGCCAAACATCCCGGCGTTGAACACTCCGAAGATTACGTGTACATGTGTTCTGATCCCGGACAAAACCTCATCATAGATTCCATCAAAGAGAAAGGCCTGGACAAGGTGGTTGTGGCTTGCTGTTCACCAACACTGCATGAGACGACATTCAGGAATGCAGCCAAATCAGCGGGTATCAACGAATTCCAGTGCGAGATCGCCAACATCCGTGAACAATGCAGCTGGGTCCACAAAGACATGGACAAGGCCACGGAAAAAGCCACCAAGATAGCCCGGAGTGCGGTGGAAAGAGTTCAGGGCAACGAATCTCTAGAACCCATCAGCATCCCAGTAACCCGAAGAGCCTTAGTGATCGGGGGGGGGATAGCCGGCATCCAGGCAGCACTGGACATTGCCAACACAGGATATGAGGTCGTCCTCGTTGAGAGGTCTCCTTCTGTCGGTGGCCACATGATCCAGCTGTCAGAGACTTTCCCTACTCTGGACTGTTCCCAGTGTATCCTGACACCCAAGATGGTAGAAGTGTCAAAACACCCCAAGATCAAACTCCTGACTTACAGCGAAGTCCAGGATGTCTCCGGCTATGTCGGGAATTTTAAAGTAAAGATCCTTAAAAAACCCACGTATGTGGACCCGGAAAAATGCACGTTGTGTGATGAATGCACGAAAGTCTGTCCGGTTGTAACTTCCAACGAATTCGACCTGGGTTTAACCGGACGGCGAGCCATCTATATCCCCTTTCCCCAGGCAATCCCTGCCACATACACGCTCGACATCAAGAACTGCCCGGGCCTCCTTCCCATTGCCTGTGGCAAATGTGCGGATGTGTGTGAGCCTGAAGCCATCGATTATGACATGAAACCCGAAGTCATCGAGGAAGAGGTGGGAACGATCATCGTTGCCACCGGATATGACCTGTATGAGAAGGAAAACCTGCCCGAATATGGGTATGGTAGATATCCGGATGTTCTGGATGGGCTTCAGTTTGAAAGACTCTTATCGGCATCCGGACCCACTCAAGGGAAAATCCTGAGGCCCTCCGACCACAAAGAGCCCAAAGAGGTGGTGTTCATCCAATGTGCGGGTTCTCGCGATCCCGAGCTCCATTGTGCTTACTGTTCTAAGATCTGCTGTATGTACACCGCTAAACATGCCATGCTTTACAAACACCATGTCCGTGATGGACAAGCCTACATTTTTTACATCGACATCCGGTCTGGAGGCAAAGGCTACGAAGAATTCGTCCAGAGGGCTGTCGAGGAAGACGGTGTCGTTTACCTTCGAGGAAAGGTCGCCAAAATATTCGAGGAAAAAGGAAAAATCAAAGTATGGGGCGTCGACACCCTTTCTGGAAAAGCCATAGAGATCGATGCGGATATGGTCGTCCTGGCCACTGCCACACGACCCTCCGATGGTGCAGAGGAGCTGGCGAAAAAGCTCAAGATCGCATTGGATAAGGATGGCTTTCTCGCCGAGGCTCATCCCAAATTGAAGCCTGTGGAGAGTGTGACCGCGGGCATGTTCCTCGCAGGGGCGGCCCAGGCTCCCAAAGACATTCCCGAGGTCGTAGCCCAAGCAAGCGGAGCTGCAGCCAAGGCTATCGCTATCCTATCGCAGGAGCGACTCTTTCACTCACCGAATGTGGCCAAAGTGAATCTTAATCTGTGTACAGGATGTGGAATGTGTGTGGATGTCTGTCCGTATGAGGCGATATCACTTAAGGATGGAAAGGCAGAAGTCAATGAAGTGTTGTGTGAAGGTTGCGGCACCTGTCAGGCCACCTGCCTGAGAGCGGCCATCGCAGTCAAGAACCTTACTCCTGCTCAGGTCCATGAAATGATCACAGCAAGTCTCGGAGGCTGATAATGGCAGAAGAATTCGAACCTAAAATCGTCGCTTTTCTCTGTAAATGGTGCTCTTCCGCAGGAAGCGACCTCGCAGGCGTTTCCCGGATGGAGTACCCACCGAATGTCATCCCTATCCAAGTCATGTGTTCGGGCAGTGTGTCTCCCTTATATATCTTATCGGCTTTCAAGAAAGGCGCTGATGGTGTCCTTGTCTCTGGCTGCCACCCGGGTGATTGTCACTACATCAAAGGCAATTTCTATGCACGCCGGAGGATCGCCCTGGTCAAAGAATTACTGGAATACTTAGGGTTCGAGCCCGAACGTTTCCAGATGTCCTGGGTCTCTGCTGCAGAAGGTTTGAAATACACCGAAATCATCAAAGATTTTGTCAATGCGCTCAAACCCCTCGGTCCCCAAACAAAGTTGAGGAGAAATCCGTAATGGTGAAACTGGAAGACCTCAAAAAAGAAGCTAAGAGAATCTTAAAGAGCGGGAAAGTCAAATATGTCATCGGCTATGCAAAGGGAGCGGATGGTTTAATGCCGATTCCCGCATTCATCAAAGATCCTGATGGAGCGGATGATCTCATATGGAATCCTGCCTGTGTGCACAATTTGACCAAGTTCATCGTTGATGAAAAAAAGCGCCTCAAACAGGATAAAAATCCAGACAAAAGGCCAATTGGTATTATCGTTAAGGGCTGTGACAGCCGCGCCATCAACGTCCTTCTCCAAGAAAAATACATCGATCGCGAGGATGTCTATCTTTTGGGTGTCTCATGCGAGAAGACAGGAGTTGTGGACGAGAAAAAACTTGCCAACAAACTCAAAGGCCAGAGAGCTGTTCAAATTGATTTCGAGGACAACGGGAACTTCATCGTAACCACAGAGAGCGGCTCGGAAAAAATTCCGGCAGAAGACATTCTTGCTGAGCGATGCATTGAGTGTAAAGCTAATTTTCCCGTGGTCTTCGACATTGTATTTGGTGAGAAGATAAAAAGAAGAGTCGACAAGCCTTTCCAATCTGTCGAAACAATCGAAGCTCTCCCCCAGGAAGACCGTTGGAAGTTCTGGATGGGACAACTGGATAAATGCATACGCTGCTATGCCTGCCGTTCCGTTTGTCCCATGTGCTACTGTGATGAATGTGTCGTGGATACAATAAGTTTTGCTGTCGAACCGGACACTACTGCTGAGGAAAAAGCCCAGAAGATCAAATGGATCGAAAAGTCACCCAATCTTTCAGAAAACATCGTTTATCATCTAACCCGAGCCATGCATCTTGCCGGGCGCTGCATTGATTGTGGTGAATGTGAAAGAGTCTGTCCTCTGGATATTCCTATCCGGTTCCTGAACAAAAAGATGGAAAAAGAAGCCAAGAATCTCTTCGACTACGAAGTTGGATTCGACCCAGACCAACCCTCTCTTGTCTCAAGTTTCAAAGATGAGGATCCCGAAGATTTTATCAGGTGAGACAATGGAAAAGATACTTCAAAAAAAATCCTTCCCGAAATGGGTGGAAAAACTCGATGCCTACAAGATATACGCCCCTGTTAACAAAGATAACATCTGGAGTTATGAGATCATCAACACCCCCGGAGACATCGAGCTCAATTATACCAACGCCGTACAAGCACCAAAAAAAATCATCAATCCCCAAAGAGAGGTTTTTTTGGAATTCGGCCGATCGGATGACAACACTCTTGAGATCACCGAAGTCCTTCCTGAAGAAAAATCCGTTGTCATATTTGGAGTGAGGCCGTGCGATGCGAAAGCTCTGACTCTGACAGATTTGGTGTTTAGCGGAGATATCAAAGACAACTATTACGGAAAACGAAGGAA
>CAZXJE010000248.1:0-5208 GCA_964640835.1 uncultured Eubacteriales bacterium | reverse complement strand
CCGCATGGAGCCCTTCTCACGGTTTTCTCCACCACACAATTGGAACACTCAATAAAGCAACATGATTCCTCGCCGCCACGGTTTTGGAAATGCTTCCTTTTTAATTTGATTGCTTCGGACAGAAAGGAGGGAGCGTTATGAAATTGAACACCAGTAGTTATTTCTCAAGATCCATAAGTTTAGTATTTATCCTTTTATTTTTTTTGCAGGCGCCCATGGTTCTCGGGCAGAAGAAGGAATTGTTCAAGGACCTGAGATGGAGGAACATAGGTCCCGCAAACATGGGGGGGCGGATATCCGATATTCAGGCGCTGGACAATGATTACCGCTATGTGGTTGTGGCATCTGCATCTGGAGGTGTGTGGAAATCCACAAATGCAGGGACGTCCTGGCAGCCCATCTTCGATGATTATTCTTCTGCATCCATTGGTGCAGTAGCTCTCTTTCAGAAAGATCCCAGCATTATCTGGGTGGGAACAGGAGAGTCCAATGTCCGGAACAGCGTGGCTTGGGGAGATGGTGTGTACAAGTCCATGGACGGGGGTGAAACGTTTAAAAATATGGGATTGAAGGACACGCATCATATCGCCAAGGTCGTGACACATCCCGCTGATCCAGATGTGGTATATGTGGCTGCACAGGGCCACCTGTGGGGTCACACGGGTGAGCAAGGCCTTTTCAAGACTTCGGATGGAGGAGAGACCTGGGTCAAATTGAAAAACGGATTGCCCGATGATAGCAAGACCGGGTGTACCCATGTCCAGATCGACCCTCAAGATCCCCAGGTGCTCTATGCAGCATTCTGGGAACGTTTACGCCGGCCATATCGTTTTGATAGCGGGGGGCCCAATGGAGGACTGTTCAGATCCCGAGATGGTGGGCAATCGTGGGAAAAACTCACCAACGGGCTACCTGATGGGCCTATCGGGAGAATCGGAATTACCATATACCGGAAAAACCCTCAGATCCTCATGGCCATCATCGAACACGGCTATCAGCCGCAGAGGGGAACTCCAGAATTCAAGGACATGAGCAAACTGGGAACTGGGATTTACCGCTCCGAGGATGGCGGGGAGAGTTGGGTGTATGTGAACAGATACAACAACAGACCCTTTTATTACAGCCAGATCTACATCAATCCCAATGACGACAAACGTGTGTATACGATGGGAACTAGAGCTCAGGTATCCTTGGATGGAGGCAGGATTTTTGAGGATGGCATGCCTGGTATCTCTGGTGATTTCCATGCTATGTGGATCGATCCCCACGATAAAGACCGCTATTATATAGGCAATGACAAGGGCATTTCCATCACGCATGATCATGGGGAACATTTCAATTTTTTTGACAATTTTTGCATCAGCCAGATCTATGCTGTATCCGCCGATTGCCGGGATCCCTACTTTGTATATGTGGGGCTTCAGGACAACGGTGTTTGGGGTGGACCGAGCAACAGCAGAGATTTTAACGGCATACTGAATGATCACTGGTTCAAATTCCACAGCGGTGATGGATTTTATACCGCAACCGACCCGACGGATTGGACGACAGTCTATACAGAAAGCCAGGGAGGGCGGGTGCGCCGCAATCACGCCCTCTTCCGCCAACAATCTGTCAGTATCACACCGAACAGAGACAATACCATCAATTGGGAGAACAAAGTCCCCGGGGAAGAGGATGAAGAGAGACCCGTATTCCGCAGAAACTGGAATACTCCATTTATCGTATCTCATTTCAATCCCCATACGCTCTATTATGGGGCGAATTTTCTTCTAAAAAGCGTGAACAAGGGAGAACACTGGACGATCATCAGCCCCGACCTTTCCACGAATGATCCCGAAAAAACATATCGAGAAAGCGGCGGATTGACTCGAGATGTCACACAAGCCGAAACCCATTGTACGATCGTCACACTCTCTGAATCTCCACTCCAGCAGGGTTTGATCTGGGCCGGCACCGATGATGGGAATGTTCAGCTCACGATGGACGACGGAAGGACATGGACGAATGTACGACCGAACATCAGCGGTGTTCCAGCGGAGGTCTGGGTGAGCCGAGTGGAATCCTCTCATTTCGAAAAGGGCACGTGTTATGTCACTTTTGATGGTCACCGGAGCGATATCTTCACACCCTTTGTGTTTAGGACAACAGACTTGGGAAAATCGTGGCAAAACATCACGAACAATCTCCCCCATGATCACTCTGTCTATGTCATTCGTGAAGACACCAAAAACAAAGATCTTCTCTTTGTGGGGACGGAGTTTGCCGTTTTTGTGTCCATCGATGGGGGGCAGTCCTGGGAACGGCTGATGAATGGAATGCCGACAGTGGCCATCCATGACTTACTGATACACCCCCGGGACAACGATTTGATCGCAGGGACTCACGGCCGAGGAGTTTGGATCTGTGATGATATTACACCCCTGCAACAGTCGAACAATAATCTTCTCGCATCAGAAGCTTACCTGTTTGACAGCCCTGTGGCAACCCGTTGGCATGGTATTAGCAGAGGTGCAACTCGGGGTCATCAGCTGTTTATTGGACAAAATCCCCTGTCCATGTCCCAAGTGTCTCCCAACAATTCTCCGACGGATATCGCTAACACGGCCACGATCAACTTTTACCTAAAAGCGAGCCTCAATAAGCCGCCAGGTCTGGAGATCAAAGACCTGGATGGTGAAAGAACCTTTACAGCTTTGCTTGAAAATTCTCCAGGACTCCATCGATTTCGTTGGGACATGCTCTTTAATCCCAGTGAAGAACAAAGAGAGGAGTTTCTCGATAAACTGGAAAATGTTTTTTCCCAGCTGAAAGAGCGTGTGGATAAAGATCAGATGAAGTTACTAGATAATTTGTATAAAAAGTTCAAGAGTGCGGAAACTCCCGAAGAATTGAACTGGATCAGAGAACAACTTTTAGAAAACTTCAGGATTTTCGCTCCGCGCAGAAACTTTTTTGGTGAACTGCTCCTGGGCCCGGACGCGGGGACTGGGACCTACCGAGTGAACTTGACTGCCAATGAAAAATCATATACACGTTATCTCATCATCCGGAAAGATCCGCTGCTAAAGCAATAAAACTGGTGGAGAGAAAGGAGTGGAAGCATTTCCAAAACCGTGAAAAATGACGTTCCGAGTGCTCCAATTGGTGATTTCGAAAACGAACAACGGAAAAGCGAGGCAGCTCTATTGGAATGTAGGGACCGTTTCCCAAACGGTCCGTTCGGGGAACTGACCCTACAAAGAATAGTACTATGCCCGTCCAGACCTTCACACGGTTTTCTCCATCACACATTCTGATCACTTAATAATGTTATTAAGTATGCATGACATCAAGGATTCAGAGATTCATTCTTCTGGAATGTAAAAGTGGTCTTAAATTAGAGCCGCTTGGTGAATCGGAGGTTCTTGACACGGCCTGCGTCTAGGAAAAAACCGGTGATCTCTTTCTCCTCATTGCGCACAAAATGGACTCTCAGGCTTCCGATCTGGAAAAAATCCATATACAACGGTTTGAAAGGCACCTGTGATGCTTTTTTGTGGACAAAACGCAGCTTGCCCTCCTCCAGCCTGATCTCGAATGTCACTTGAAGCTCTTCACTATGGAATTTCCCTTGATATTCAGACAGATGTTTATTGTTGGGGGCTTCCGTATTGGATGATGTGTATGTTCGAGGCCTTTTGCCAACTTCATAGACATGGAGTAATAGCGGCGTGTCGGATTTTTGTTGTTCGAATCGGAGAGAAAGCCTCCTAGATGTATTTTGAACGATAAACTCAAATTCGCTGAGAGGTGCCAGAGGATAATCCCTGTTCTGAAGTGTGACATAGAGTCCTTCCTCTTTTAAAGATACTCTGATTTTTTCGCCGGATTCAAAACGGATGTATGAGCCTATTTTGTCTGTCAAAATTTCTCTTGAGAGTTCGACAGTCTGGATTTTTGCAGGTTTTTCTTTGTCCTCAGTGTAAAACTCAGCAAGATAGACATCTGCTACACGATAAGAGAGAAACGATGGATCGAAAGAACTTATATTGGAGAGACAAATGACAGAAAAATTGTGTTCGGGAAAACGAAATAGTGCTGATTTATATCCCCCCAATGCGCCTCCGTGAATGACTGTCTTCAGCCCCTTGTAGGGCTTGATCTCCAGAGCAAAGGCATAATCTAGCTTTATCCCATTGTTCAGTGTGCCCACAGTGTGCATAAGGTCGAAAACCTCTTTTCCGCCCACCTTGTGATGATAATAGTTTTGGTCCCAAAGATAGAGATCTTCGACAGATGTGAACAATCCCCCCGAGCCTACACAGTCGAAGGTGGAGACGAAATTTTTGTATATTACTCCACCCTCGGATAGATAACCCGAGGCCCTGTTTTTGATGAGTTCTGTGTAGTTGTCGTGGAAACGGGAGCTATGCATTCCAAGGGGCTTGAAGATCTTTTCTTGTGCATACTGACGGAGTGTTTTGCCACTGGCCCTGTGGATGATGACTGACAGGAGAAAATAACCCGAATTGCTGTAAAGGTGTTCGTCCCCGGGATGGAAGTTCAATTCTTCCTGGCGTACGATGAGATCTAGAACATCCTCCTTATGGTAGAAACCGAAGGGAATGCCGGCAATATCTTCAAGAGTGAGATAGTCGCGAATACCGCTTGTATGGTGAATGAGGTTCCGGATTGTGATCAGAGTACCATAGTCGTGCAATTCGGGAATGTATTCCCGGACATCGTCGTCCAATGAAAGCTTCCCTTCCTGGATCAAGAGGGCAACACACATTGTGACAAACTGTTTGGAGACAGATCCGATATAGAACACAGATTGGGGTGTGATGGGGACGTTATTCTCCAGATCAGCCATTCCGTATCCACGTTTGTAAATAATTTCTCCGTCTTTGATGATCGCGAGAGCGCATCCCGGAGTATCGGGTTTGTTCCAAGAAGCGAATATCTTGTCGACCTTTCTTGTTTTTTCATCGGCAAAGGTGGTTCCAACGGACCACAGGACAAGAAAAACGAGTATAAACTGTGAGAGTTTTTTTATTTTCATTACAGGATAGCCTCCTTCGATGGCTGAAGAGAAAAAGTATAAGTGTCTTCCTTCTGGAAGTCCACATTTTTATCCAGCCTGAACTATTCATAAAAAATTTCGATACTTGATTCAACAAAAGCAATATCAAATAGTTACATTATTCTCCCAGTAAATCACCCTAA